>JAGWRJ010000974.1 GCA_028869725.1 Alphaproteobacteria bacterium
GACATGTTCTGGTGCTTCACGCAAGCGATACCCTGGCGGATTTCCTTGCGCTGAACGCCCGCGACGTAACCCAGCATGCCCTGGTCGCCGAAGTATTCCTTGGCGAGGTTGTCGGTGCTGAGCGCCGCCGTGTGATAGGTCGGCAGGGTGATCAGGTGGTGGAAGATACCGGCGCGGGCCGCGGCATCGCGCTGGAAGGTCCGGATCCTGTCATCGGCTTCCTTGGCCAGATCGCTGTCGTCATAGTCGGCGCTCATGAGTTTGGCGCGATCATAGGGCGACACATCGCGACCTGCCGCCTTCCAGGCGTCATAGACCTGCTGACGGAAATTGAGCGTCCAGTTGAAGCTCGGCGAATTATTATAAACGAGCTTGGCATTGGGAACGGCGGCGCGGATGCGGTCCACCATCTTGGCGATCTGCTCGATATGGGGCTTTTCGGTTTCGATCCAGAGCAGATCTGCCCCGTTCTGCAGCGCGGTGATGCAATCCAGCACGACCCGATCCTCACCGCTGCCGGCACGGAACTGGAAGAGGTTGGAGGCAAGGCGCTTGGGCCGCAGGAGCTTGCCGCCGCGGCTGATGAGAACATCGCCATTGCGCAGGGCACGGGGGTCAACCTCATCGCAGTCAAGGAAGCTGTTGTACTGGTCGCCCAGATCGCCCTCTTCGCGGCTGTAGGCGATCTGCTTGGTCAGGCCCGCCCCCAGGGAATCGGTGCGGGCGACAATGACGCCGTCCTCGACACCAAGTTCGAGGAAGGCATAGCGCACCGCGCGCAGCTTCTGCAGAAAGTCCTCATGGGGAACAGTGACCTTGCCGTCCTGGTGACCGCACTGCTTTTCGTCGGAGACCTGGTTTTCGATCTGGATGGCGCAGGCGCCGGCCTCGATCATCTTCTTGGCGAGAAGATAGGTCGCCTCGGCGTTGCCGAACCCGGCATCGATGTCGGCGATGATGGGCACGACATGGGTTTCAAAGTGGTCGATGGCATGGGCGATACGCTTGGCCTCGACTTCGTCGCCGCGTTTGCGCGCGGCATCGAGATCGCGGAACATGATCCCGAGTTCACGGGCATCAGCCTGCTTGAGGAATGTGTAAATTTCTTCGATCAGAGCCGGAACCGCAGTCTTTTCGTGCATCGACTGGTCAGGCAGGGGACCAAACTCACTGCGCAGAGCCGCCACCATCCAGCCGGAGAGATAAATATAGCGGCCCTTGGTGGAGCCAAAATGTTTCTTGATACTGATGAGATTCTGCTGCGCGATGAAGCCGTGCCAGCATCCAAGCGACTGGGTATAGGCCGCCGGATCGGCATCATAGGCCGCCATGTCGCGGCGCATGATCTTGGCGGTGTAGCGGGCAATATCGAGCCCGGTGCCGAAGCGGTTCTGCAGCCGCATGCGCGCTGCGGCCTCCGGATTGATCGCATTCCAGCTTGGGCCCTGGGGGCGGATGCTGCGATCAAGCGCATCGATCTGGCTCTGATAGGTCATGGCAACTCCTGCACGGCTGATTTTACCCTGCCCGGACCATGCCCTGGATTTAATATTGCGCGTAAGGGGTGATTGTGTGCTATTGTCAAACTTTACAAAACTATGCTGTAAAGCTGTAAAGTCACTCACAGGCACAGGTTCGTGGCCAAAAAGACACTTTATCTTGGGCCCAGGCTGAAGCGGCTACGTCGCGAGCTCGGCCTTACCCAGGCCAACATGGCGGCCGATCTGGAGGTCTCGCCTTCTTATGTGGCCCTGATGGAGCGCAACCAGCGCCCGGTAACTGCGGAACTGCTACTGCGTCTGGCCCAGAGTTATACCATCGATCTGGGTATGCTGGCTGATACCGACAATGAGGACCTCGAGAAGCGGCTTCTCACCGCGACCCGCGGCCCGATCTTTGCCGACATGGATCTTGCCGCACTCGATATCGCCGACATCGCCGCAAATTATCCCGATTTTGCCGAAGCGTTTTTGCGCCTCCACCAGGCACTGACGGAATCGGAACTGGCCCTCGCAGAGCGGCGCGAGACCGGCGAGGATGAAGGTGGCAACGTCAATGATCCGGTGAGTGAAGCGCGATCATTTCTGGCCGCACGCCGCAACTGCTTTCC
>JAGWRJ010000975.1 GCA_028869725.1 Alphaproteobacteria bacterium
TCAGGCCAAGTTCGTCACGCAGCCACCACAACAGTGGCATCGAGGGATCTCCAGCGAAGTTGCGCTTTTGACCATTGACAGTCAGCTCCACCATCGCATTGCCCTCTTTCAGTGTCTCATCAGGTTCAGTACGCCAGGGTGTCGGGCGCAAGATGCAGTCGGCACATGCTCACACCGCGTTGCATGCGAGACCATCGCAGCAGCTTCAGACGGAATGCTCTTGGGAAGATGACAGGGCTTTGGTGCATGCGGAGCATCGAGGCGGGCTCCTCGCGCGGAAGGCCAAACTGAAACTGCACCCTGCATACCAACGCCTTCGTTGTCCTGCCTCACTCCGGTGGGAGCGTACTGTGTCGACTGGCCGGAAAGCGTACATGTCGTTTCCCAGGCGTCGAGCCCGGATAAGACTGCATGCTAGTCAGCGACTATTTGCAAGTCAACTGATATCACAGATAGAACGGCATACAGCTGCGTGACGATTCCATGCATGCTGCGGGTTTGTCCGCGCAAGCCCATGTCCCACCTCCTTACGCGCATCCGTCATCAAACAGCGCGCGCAGGTTCTCCTTCAGGGCTTATAGACCTCAGGCAGCCGGCCTGTGACCAGCATCCATGCACCGAGGACACCCACCACGAAAAGAGCGACTGCGGCGATCAGTTCGCGCGACAGGAAGGGCTTTTCTTCGGCGGCGTGTTCGCGGCGAGCCCAGAAGAATATGGCATTGCCAAGCGCGAAGAACACAGCGCCTGCGAGCATGTAGGACAGCCCCGCAGCATATACGAGCCACACCCCGTAGACGGTCGCGAGGATGCTGTAGGTCCATGCCGATTTCCGGCTGAACCGTGCCGTCGACGGATACTCTCCGCTTGCGAGCAGGCGCCAGAGATAGCCTGAAGAACCGATATAGGCCGGCAGGATCATGACCCCGGCGATGGAGAGCATGACGTTCCAGGCATTGGTGGCAAAATAGACGAGGATGATCATCGCCTGCATGGCCGCGGTTGACACCCACAGCGACACGCTCGGCGAACCGTTTTGATTGGTGGTTGCGAACACCTTCGGATAGGTGCCGTCCTTGGCACCGGCATAAGGCAGTTCGGCAACCAGGATGGTCCATACGAGCCAGCAGGCGAGATTGGAGATGATCACCCCGACATTGATGAAATTCGAAGCCCAGCGGCCCATGAGGGTGTCCATGATGGCAGCTGCAGCAGGCGGATCGAGGGGCGAGAGCTGCGCCTGGGTCATGATGCCGAAGGGCAGGATCGAAGACAGAACATAGAGCGTCGTCACCACCGCAAAACCGAGAATGGTGGCGCGGCCGACGGTCCGCTCATCGGACGTCTCCGACATGACGACCGCCCCCTCGATACCGATATAGACCCAGAGGGTGACCAGCATCGTACTCTTGACCTGGTCGAGCACGCTGCCCAGATGGGTATGGCTCGCCGGATGGCTGACCTGGGTCCCCCACAGATCACTGCCCCACATGCCCGCCTTCATGGAAATCGCGACCACGAAGAGGAAGGCGATGACCGGAATGAGCTTGGCAATGGTGGCAACGACGTTCAGGGCAACCACGCCGCGGATGCCGCGCAGCACCAGCCAGTTCATGATCCACAGGATGGCAGAGGCGACGAGGATCGCCTCCCAGCTGTTCCCTCCTTTGAAATAGGGCGGGAAGAAA
>JAGWRJ010000976.1 GCA_028869725.1 Alphaproteobacteria bacterium
CGGAGTACATGCGGCTCATTGTCTGTCCTCCCGTGCCGGGTAAACATGGAGACATGAGGGCATCTAAACGTCGAAAGACTTTATGTGCCCCCCTGGAGCAGAAAATGGCGACTGCCACCCAACACACGGAAACTCCTCCCCGCGAAGGCTCCCGACAGCTTGATCCGGAAGTGCTTCGTCGTCTTTATACCTACATGGTCAAGTGCCGCATGGTTGAGGAACGTATCCGGGTCCTTTACCGCCAAGGGAGATTTGCAGGCAACTACTTTGCCGCTGTGGGACAGGAAGCGACTGAAGTTGGCGCAACGCTCGATTTGCTGCCGGAAGATACAGTCGGAGGCTCGCACCGCAATTTTGTTACGAACATCATGAAGGGCACACCGCTGACGTTGTTGTTTGCGCATATTTATGGAAGGGAGACGAGTCCCGACCGGGGGCGCTCAGCCCCCGCCCATTGCGGATATGCACCCTTGAATGTCATTACGCCGTCATCGACGATTGCGGCCCAGCAGAATATCGGCGTGGGAATCGCCCTGGCCTACAAGATGCAGAGAAAGCCAAACGTGGTTGTCGCGCTTACCGGCGAAGGCGCCACCAGCCTTGGCTTCTGGCACGAAGCGGTGAACTTCGCTGCGGTACACAAGCTGCCCATCATCTTCGTGGTTGAGAACAACGGCTACGCGGAATCGGTTCCGATATCGCTGCAAACGGCGGTGGAAGACATCAGCATCAAGGCAGCCGGCTATGGTATCCCCGGCATTACGGTGGATGGAAACGACGTTGTGACGGTCTACACCACGATGCGCGAGGCGATTGACCGAGCGCGCTCCGGTGCCGGCCCGACACTCGTCGAATGCAAAACCTACCGCTGGTATGGACATTCTGAGATTGATCCGGCCAAATATCGTGAACCGGCCGAGGTTGAGTACTGGAAATCGCGCGATCCGATTCCGGCGATGGAACGTTACCTCACCGCTCGAAGCCTCTGGTCCGATCCGTGGAAACAGGAATTGACAGCGGAGATCAACCGCGAGATCGACGCGGCGATCGCGTTCGCGGAGAGTTCCCCCAAACCGCAACCCGATGAAGCGCTCGACCATGTCTATTCCTTCAGCATCCGGGAGCGTGAATTGAAGCGCAAGATATGGAGTCCACGACCCCAGGGGAGGACATCATGGCGGTGATGACCTACATTGACGCCATCAATGCCGCGCTTCTCGAAGAGATGGAGCGCGATCCCAATGTCTTTATCATTGGTGAGGACGTCGGCAAGATGGGTGGCGCATTCAAAGCCACGAAGGGACTACTCGAAAGATTCGGCAGTGAACGGGTGATTGACTCGCCGCTTGCAGAAGGCGCCATCATCAGCTCTTCAATCGGCGCGGCGATGGCAGGCATGAGGCCTGTGCCGGAGATCCAGTTTGTGGATTTCATCACCCCTGCCATGGACGCCATTACGCAACAGGCGGCAAAGCTGCGCTATCGCAGCGCGGGAACACAAACGTGCCCGGTCACGGTGCGTGTCTGTTACGGCGGTGGCGTCGGCGGCGGACTCTACCACTCGCAAAGCAACACGAGCTGGTTCATCCATTGCCCGGGCCTGGTCGTGGTAGCGCCTTCTACGCCCTATGACGCGAAGGGACTGCTTAAGGCCGCAATCCGCAATGACGATCCAGTGATGTTCTTCGAGCACAAGAAGCTCTATCGCTCCCTCAAGGAGGAGGTTCCCCAAGAGGACTATA
>JAGWRJ010000977.1 GCA_028869725.1 Alphaproteobacteria bacterium
TCTGGCCGATCTCGGACCGGAGCGGGCCAGGGCGCTGGATCGCTTCAACCGCGAGCCAAGCGAAGAGAATTGGCGCGATCTGCAGCGTTTGGTACAGGCATCGCAACGGCAGGAACCATAAACCGTTCGCGTGCTTGTATCGAGTGACTGGCCGGGGATTGATACTGTCGATCCTCTACCCCACATCGGGCAGGCCGACCCGAGCCGATTGGATGGCGATGCGAGTAACGGAATAGCGCGGTGGTCACGAAGAAACCCAGCAAGACAGCCAAGCCGGCTGCCAAGGCGAAGAAAGCCAAGACCAAGACGGCCTCCTCACGTCCGGCTGCCGCCAAGCCCGCGGCCGCCAAACCTGCGGCCGCGAAGAAGACTGCTGCGAAAAAGGTGGCTCCGGCCAAGAAGGCTGTCAGCAAGTCTGCCAAGCCGGCGCCCAAACCCGCTGCCGTCCGCGCCAAGGCCTCCGCCAAGGGTGTGGACAAGAAGCCTGCGCCCAAGCCCCAGACCAAGGCGCCTGCAGCCGCCAAGAAAAGCGGCAAAGCCGATCACACCACCAGCCCCGCCGAAATCAAGCAGACAGAACACGTGCAAAAAACACAAGCCGCAGAAACGGCCACAATCAAAAAAGACAGCGTCAAGGCTGGCAAAGCCAATGAAGCGAAGGGTGCGACCAAGCAGCCAGAACCAGCACGCAAGCCCGACGTGAAGGTCAAGCCCGCGTCGAAGGACGGCGAGGCTGCGCCCGCACGCGAGGACGCTGATTCACCATTGCTCGACATGTCCGATGTCGGCGTACGCAAGATGATCCAGCGCGCCAAGGCGCGTGGTTACGTCACCTATGACGAATTGAACAAGGTCCTGCCCTCCGACAAGGTTTCCTCGGAGCAGATCGAAGACACGATGTCCATGCTTAGCGAGATGGGCATCAATGTCATCGAAAGCGAAGAGCAGGAGGACGGTGCCGATACCGATCTTCCCGCTGTCGCCGAAGGACGCGAACTCACCCAGAAGACTGGAGCCTCCGAGCAGTACGACCGCACGGACGATCCGGTTCGCATGTATCTGCGCGAGATGGGCTCGGTGGAGCTTCTGTCGCGCGAGGGCGAAATTGCCATCGCCAAGCGCATCGAAGCCGGTCGCGAACTCATGATCGGAGCGCTGTGCGAAAGTCCGCTCACCTTCGAGGCATTGACGGTGTGGCGTGACGAGCTCAACGAAGGCAAAGTACTGCTCCGCGACATCATCGATCTGGAAGCGATGTATGGTGCGGGCCCCGACGGTGCACCTTCGGCACCAGCTGTCGTGATGGTCAACGGCGAAGGCGGTGGTAATGGCAGTGCCGAAGTCAATGGCAGTGTCAATGGTGCGGCGCTTGCCCCGAGCCGTCCGGAGGTGCCGCGTGCGCCGCGTAGCGAAGAGCCTACAGATCCGGGCGAAGCGGCCGCTGCGGCCGACGCCGAATCAGACGAAGACGATGAGGGCACGCTGCCGCTGTCGGCCATGGAAGCGGCGCTGAAGCCACAGGTGCTCGAAACCCTGGACCAGATTGCCAACCTCTACAAGAAGCTCGGAAAGCTGCAGGACGCCAGTGTCGAAGCGCAGCTCGCCGACGATGAGCTGTCGACCAGCCAGGAGCGCCGCTTCAAGAAACTGCGCACCGACACGGTCGACCTCGTCAAGAGCCTCAAGCTCAACAACAATCGTATCGAAGCGCTGGTTGATCAGATGTATGGCATCAATCGGCGCCTGGTCAGTCTCGAAGGCCGACTGCTGCGTCTGGCTGAAGCCCATGGCGTGGATCGTGCGGACTTCCTGAAACAGCATTTTGGCAACGAACTTGATCCTAACTGGACGCGACGGGTGGGCCGCCTATCCTCGTCCGGCTGGAAGGAGTTCGTGATTGAAGAGCGCGAACGTGTCCACCAGCTGCGCGACGAGATCCAGACGCTCGCACAGGAAATGCGTACCTCGATCGTTGACTTCCGCCGCATCGTGCAGACCGTCCAGAAGGGCGAGCGCGAGAGCAGCCAGGCCAAAAAGGAGATGATTGAGGCCAATCTGCGACTGGTGATCTCGATCGCCAAGAAATACACCAATCGCGGCCTGCAGTTCCTCGATCTCATCCAGGAAGGCAATATCGGATTGATGAAGGCGGTCGACAAATTTGAATACCGCCGCGGCTACAAGTTTTCCACGTATGCCACCTGGTGGATCCGCCAGGCGATTACCCGCTCTATCGCCGATCAGGCCCGCACCATTCGCATACCGGTGCATATGATCGAGACCATCAACAAGCTGGTGCGTACCTCACGCCAGATGCTCCATGAGATCGGTCGGGAGCCGACCCCGGAAGAGCTGGCCGAGCGTCTTGCCATGCCTTTGGAGAAGGTCCGCAAGGTTCTCAAGATCGCCAAGGAACCGATCAGCCTGGAGACGCCGATCGGTGATGAAGAAGACTCGCATCTTGGCGACTTCATTGAAGACAAGAATGCAGTGTTGCCGATCGATGCGGCGATCCAGGCCAATCTGCGCGAGACCACCACCCGGGTGCTGGCAACCCTGACACCCCGCGAAGAACGCGTGCTGCGCATGCGCTTCGGCATTGGCATGAACACCGATCATACGCTTGAAGAAGTGGGCCAGCAGTTCAGCGTGACCCGCGAACGCATTCGTCAGATCGAGGCCAAGGCTCTGCGCAAGCTCAAGCATCCAAGTCGCAGCCGCAAGCTGCGCAGCTTTCTGGACAGCTGACCGGACTTTCGGCTCCGGGCTCCTGTCTGGGCGAGGGTCTTCAGGCCACGGCAAAATTGAAGCTGATCGAAATCCGCAAGGATTTGGCGGCATTGACGGGCACGTCGTGGCGCAGAAAGCTTTCCCAGAGCAGCAGCGTGCCCACTTTTGGCGTGACTGTCACGAAGCTTTGTCGCGCCCTGGGCGCACGGACCTTGCGCGGTGGCGCCGCCATGAACATGGCAAGGCGCGGATCCTCGAAGCGGATGGCTCCCGCGCCTTTCGGTACACGCACATAATATGTTCCCGAAATGACCGCATGCGGGTGCAGGTGCGCGCCATGGTGGCCGCCCGGTTTCAGGAGGTTGATCCACAGGGAGTCGAGTTTCAGGCGCCGTCCGTCAAGATCATAGGCGAGTGCGCGGCAGAACTGCTGTGCATGACGCTCAAGCTGGCGGGCCAGACCGGCAAACTCCGGGGCGCGCTGCGGCAGATCGTCAAGCGAGGCGTAGGAGGTATAGCCCTCATAGCCGTGTTCCCGGCACCAGCGCTGGCCAGCCTCGTCATCGCGGGAGATTGACAGACAGGCGTGTTCGAGTGCGTGGTTTAGGGCCCTCGGACCCAGCTGGGCGCGGTAGAGTGGGCTCGCAAAGAGCGGTTCGAGGCGGAAACCGGACATGGGGCAAGCTAACCGTCACGCCACCTGTCGGGCAATCGGATTTTCCGGCCTTTGTCTGGTGCGCGGACGCCAGAATATTCTAGACTTCCGTTCGCGCTGAGGTCTGGAGCCAGACCATGAAACCTGTCCGCACATATTCCACGTTCGAGCACCGCGCCGACGTCGTCATTCATATTCTTGGCGTGCTCTTTGCGATCAATGCCAGCGTCTGGCTGCTGGCCAATGTGACCGGTCAACAGGTGGTGCTCTCCGTCACCGTCTATTGTCTCGGTCTGCTTGCGATGACCACCTGCTCGGCCGCCTACAACATGATGCCCCATCATCGGCCGTCAAAGGCGGTGCTGCGGCGGATCGATCATGCGGCCATATTCGTCATGATCGCAGCTACCTATACGCCGTTTGCCGTCAACCGCCTGGGCCCCTTGGCAGGCGATGCCATCCTCAGCGCAATCTGGCTCTGCGCGATGCTCGGGGTAACCATGAAACTCCTTCAGCCGCGGCGTCTGGAGCGGATCAGTGTCGTGCTCTACCTCGCCATGGGCTGGATGATCATCACCGTGCTGAAGCCGTTGTCCGCCCACATGGCGCGGCTGGACTTCTGGCTGCTGATCGGCGGCGGCCTCGTCTATTCGCTTGGCGTTGTGTTCTATCTTGCCGACCGGCTGCCCTATCACAAGGCCATCTGGCATGGCTTTGTTCTCGCTGCAGCTGCGCTGCAGTTTTCCGCAATTGCCGCCGAGTTCGTGCGCTAGCTAGCCCGCGCCAAAGAGCGCTGCAATCAGCCCAACAATACCGAGAAGTGATGCGAGCCAGACGAGTGTACGCGCTCCCGGAATTCCCAGTGCGTAGAGCGGCAGATAGAGGATGCGGGCCGCCACATACAGCTCACAGCTGTCGACCGTCAGCACTGAATGCCGCCCGGTCA
>JAGWRJ010000978.1 GCA_028869725.1 Alphaproteobacteria bacterium
ATAGGCGGTGCTCCACAGAACGCTGATGCCCTGGCTGAGGAGTGTCTCAACGATGGACCAGAGTTCGCGCCGTGACACGGGATCGACGCCCACGCTTGGTTCGTCGAGCACAAGCAGGCGCGGGGGTCGGACGAGGGCACAGGCAAGACCAAGCTTCTGTTTCATGCCGCCGGAAAGCCGGCCGGCCAGCCGGTCACGGAACGGTCCCAGACCGGTAAAGCTCATTAGTTCCTTGAAGCGCTGATCACGGGCGAGGCCTCGAAGACCGCGCAGGCGCGCATAAAGTGCAAAATTCTCGAACACGCTGAGATCTTCATAAAGGCCGAAGCGTTGCGGCATATAGCCGATGGCTGCCTGGATGCGCTGGGGGTCTTGAGCACTGTCGAAACCCAGAACCTCGATCCGTCCCGCATCGGGCGCCATGAGCCCGGCAATGAGCCGTATCAGTGTGGTTTTGCCTGCACCATCCGGGCCCACGAGACCCGTGATGCGTCCGGCATCGGCCCTCGCGGTGACGCCATCGAGCGCAGTGACCTTGCGGCCATTGCTCGAAAAGCGCTTGACCACGCCGTCCAGGCTGATGACCGGAGCGCTCAAAAGACTTTCCCTTCTACCCGTAGCGCGCTTTGTTGGGGGCCTGCACCATCAAAGCGGGTGATCGCTCCGGCCTGGGACGCGGGCGCGCCATGCATGCGTGCACAGATCTGATGGAGCAGCGCTCCAGACAAAGTCTTAGGCCACATCTGCAGGGGTTCCCCGAAAATCATCCATCCCATTTGCAGATGCCACAGCCTCCTTGCTTGTCTCTCCCCCTGGCGTGGGCGCAGGATGAGCCAAAGGATGCACGCACGAAAAAGGCAGGTCCCGCCATGATTGAGGTCAAACGATTGGGGGATGGCGCCGCGCTCAGGTTCGAGGTGGTGGTGCGCGAGACGGGCAGTGAGAGCCGGCACACTGTCACGCTGGACCCGCGCGAGTGGCAACGGCTGACGGCGGGCCATTACACGCCTGAGCAGTTCCTCAGGTCTGCCTTCGCGTTTCTGCTCGACCGTGAGCCAAAGGAATCGATTCTGAGACACTTCGATGTCTCCGTGATTTCACAGTATTTCCCGGAATTTGAGATGGAACTGCCACGCTATCTGGATCAGCCGTGATCCAGAATATTCCTGCCTTACGGCATCCACGGTCTGACCGGGATCTTCCGTGCTCCGTGTCCGGGGGCGTTAGCGGGCTTGCGCATAAAAAATCAGCTCATTGAGGTTATGAGCGAAAGCTCCAATAGGGCAGCATCACGGAGCGGCACGATCCTTTTCGTTATCCTAGCGCTCGGGGGGCGGCCCCGTAAACATATCTATGCGACGTCAACCGGCGTGCGGGCGGACCGATATCGCGGTCAGCAGACATCCGGTCACGAACAGTGCACCGATCACGCCACGACCTGCGAGGCCGTCCGTAAGTTGCGGTGCTGCAGGCAGGAACATCCGGTAGAGGCCTCCCGCCATTGCCAGCCAGCCGACGAGGGTCACGCAGACCGGCCAGCGCCATGTCCATAAATTGTGCGTACGCACGATCGCCAATCCCGCAACGAAGAGGATGGAGCCGTTCAGATAGGTGAGTGTCGGAATATGGACTTGCCAAATGCCGAGATTGACAAACTCCGAAGCCGTCACCGCCATCAGCGATGGTCCGATCAAGCCAGCCATCTGTTTGGAATCTGTCATACGGCGCCCTCCCTTCCTCTACGTGCACGTCCGACAAGCACTATGCGTCCTTAGCGCAACGGATGTTGACGAAGCGCAAACTAGGGTCCAAACGCACAAAAGGGGTCTCTTGGAAGGCGATTTTTCGACTCAGGCTCTCAGAAATCAGACCAGAGATGATTGGCAATCGCCTCTGGTTGACCACCGCCCGGTGTGGTTTCGGGCCGATCAGGCCTTTGCATATTCCTGACGCAAGCGGATCTTGTCGATCTTTCCGGTCGGCGCCAGCGGCATCTGTTCAATCTGGATCACCTGGTCTGGGATCCACCAGTCGGCGACCTTGCCGCGCAGTGCACGCAGCAGCGTCGCGTCGTCGAGAGTGTGGTTCTTCTGCGGCTCGACTACGAGGAGCGGACGTTCGCCCCATTTGATGTCTTCCCGTCCGATGACGGCCACCAGCCCCACTCCTGGCAGGCTTCCGACTACGGCTTCGATCTCTGCCGGATTGATCCATTCCCCGCCTGATTTGATGAGGTCCTTGGAGCGTCCGCAGATGCTGAGGTTGCCTGCATCGTCGATGCTGGCAAGATCTCCGGTATCAAAATAACCTTCCGCATCGAGCGCATCAGCGTCGGCTTTGAAATAACGATCGACGACGCTTGCTCCTTTCACCTTGAGGTGGCCGGTGACGTTGCGCTGCCGGGTGAGGGTGGCACCGCTTGCGTCGGTAAGTTTGAGGTCAAGGCCGAGCGGGGGACGGCCGGAAGCAATTGCACGCTCCGGCCCGCGCGCCGGTGAGATGGTGCCGAGCGGAGAAAGCTCGGTCATCCCCCAACTGGTCTGCACCCGCGCCTTAAAGCGCTCTTCCATACGCTGGATCACCACGTCCGGGCAGGATGAACCTCCAATGAGAATCCGCTCGAGGGTGGGGACCTCTCCGCCTTCGGCGTCGAGATAGTCGAGCACGCCCTGCCAGACGGTATGGACGCCAGCGGCAATGGTCACCCCTTCGTCGCGGATAAGCCGCGTCAGATGGGCGCCGTCGAGAGCACGGCCCGGCAGAACCAGTCTGGCGCCGACAGCCGGCGCCGCGAAGGGGAAAGCCCAGGCATTTGCATGAAACATTGGAACCGCGAGCAGAATGCTGTCGGCGCCTGTGAGCGCCACGGCGTCGGCCTGCAATGAGCGCAAGGTGTGAAGATAATTTGAGCGATGGGTATAGAGCACGCCCTTCGGGGTTCC
>JAGWRJ010000979.1 GCA_028869725.1 Alphaproteobacteria bacterium
GAGCCCAAAAGAGCCAACCAACCCTTTGTTCTTTGCGGGAAAAACTGGAGCGGGCGACGCGAATCGAACGCGCGACCCTAACCTTGGCAAGGTTAGTACTGGCCATTTCTCAGACATTCCGGTAAATTCCTCAGTGTTCTTGTACGCGAATTGTCCCTGATTTATATGGGTTTCGTGAACAGCTGGCGATGCCGCTAAATTCCTGGTGTTTCCGGCTCGTTGGTACCCCGGTGGTACCCCGGATGAATTCCGGTAAATTTCAGGAGGCCGGAATGTCTGACCGCAAAAGGCTCACAAAGAGCGTGGTAGACGCCCTCAAGCCTGATCCGGCCGGGCGGGACATCATCTACTTCGATCCCGAGCTCAGGGGGTTTGGGGTGCGCGTGAAGGCTTCTGGCGCCAAGAGCTATATCCTCAAGTATCGAAACCGTTTCGGGCAGCAGCGAAAGCTCCACATTGCCCGCGTTGGGGACGTAACCCCAGATCAAGCAAGGACAAAGGCTCTTAAGCTCCGGGGGCGAATTGCAGAAGGCGAGGATCCTGCGGCCGATAAGAGCGCGGAGCGGAAGGCAATTACCGTCGCCCAGCTGTGCGATGAATATCTGGAGGCCAGCCATGGCCACATCAAGGGCAGCACGCTCAAGATGGACCGCAGCCGCATTGCACGTCACGTGAAGCCCCTGCTCGGCTCCAAGCCAGTCGCCAGCCTCACCCCGGCCGATCTGGAAAAGTTCGTGCGCGATGTAATGACTGGGAAGACTGCAACTAAGCCACCCAAGGGCAAGAGCGGCGGCAAGCGGGCACGGGGCGGCCTCGCCACGGGCGGCCCAGGCGTTGCATCCCGCACCTTGGGCATGTTGGGCACAATCCTCGAGCGGGCCGTCCGGGATGGGATACTGGACAAGAACCCGGCTCGCGGAATCTCCCGCCCTAAGGACAGGGTCCGTAAGCCGCCTTTCAGCTTCGAAGCTGTCGCCATTCTCGGCACAGCCATGCGCGAGGCCGAAGCGGACGGAGAGAACCAGACTGCCCTCAGAGCCATCCGCTTCCTGCTGCTGACCGGCTGCCGACGCATGGAAGCGTTGACACTAAATTGGGCCACGGTCGATCGCAACGCGCGCTGCCTCAGGTTTGCCGATACCAAATCCGGGGCACAGATCCGGCCGATTGGAAGCGCAGCCTTGCGGCTTATCACTGACTTCGAGCCAGATGGAGCGAAGCCTGCGGATTTCGTGTTCCTCGGCTCATCTAAAGCTGGCCATTTCGTTGGGTTACCGCATGCTTGGGAACGGCTGTGCAAGCGCGCCGGCATCGAGGGCGTGAGCCTGCATGGCCTACGTCATTGGTTCGCCAGCGCCGCAACGGAATTGGGCTACAGTGAACTCGTAATTGCCGGGTTGCTGGGACATCGCGTCAAGGGCGTAACCGCCCGTTACGCCACTGCTCCCGACAGCGCCCTTCTAGCCGCCGCCGATCGGGTTTCCCGGAAGATTGCCGCCGCCCTCGATGGCCTTAATCCCGGGGATGTTGTGCCCATCAGGAGAGCAATTTAGCCAGGCGCAGACATAAGCATGCGAACAATCCTAGAGGCGCAAATTTGGCCACAGGCGGGCGCCGGAGATATCACCGCGCTCAACGCCGGATTGGCGGCTAGTTCAAAAGCTAAAGGCACGTTCATTGAACGGGCGTTGTTTTACGACCGCATTGCTATCCCGACAACGGATTTTGGGATACTGCAAATTCTTATCCATTGGCTGACCCTAAAAGGCTTCCGAGCGGCAATCGACGCAGGGACGCTGAAATTCCTCCGATATGGACAGTTGCTTGCTTATGTCGGCAACGGAGGCGGAATCCTGCAAGCGCAGCTCGACCCTGGACCGAACCAGTGGCCCTGGCAGAAGCAAGCATTGCACGGAACGTTCGATGAAGCGATAGAGCTGCAAATTAGACATTCCCCACTAGTCCCAGATTGGGAACGCGACACCCTGTTGAGGGCAGTCGCCCAGGTTTCGAATCCGATCGAGATCAATGATGACTACTTTAAGACCAGCATTTCCGAGGAAACCTACAAAGATATCCTTGCGGATCCCGCTCTGCTCGCCATTCTAAGGCGACTTTATCCAGGTCAGAAGATTTCCCTGCCCAAAATGCCCGGTGTGGCTCCAAATCAAGTCCGCATCTTGTCAGACCATGCGGACGCGATGAACGACGGCCCGTTGTTGGCGCTATTGGTCGCGCTGTTGAATGTCCAAATCCTGATGTCGAGCTCTATGGAGAACTGTGACTTCAGCACATACAGGCATGCGACTAGCATTCTTCGCCGGAAGCTTGAGCGCTCGGGTGTGCTCCAAGTCGCGAGGCTCTCCCCTATCAAGTCGGTCAATATCCCGGGGATCCCAGACATTGGCGGAGCCGTCCAAGAGGGGAGACTAGATTTTTCGGACTGCTGGAAGCTTAGCCAATCAAAGAACGCGAGACGATTCAGAGAGTGGCTGTCTTTGCAGGCACCTTCAGATACCAAGGACTTTCAAGCGGCTTACCTCGAAATGCTCAGAGATGAGCCCGCCATCGCAAAAGCCAAACCGAAGCTAATGAGATAGGTGATAGTCACTGCGGCGTCAATCGCGCTCGGGCATATGGCTGGACCGACGGGAGATGCCCTTGGAGTCGGGCTCGGCGCGCTCGACCTCTTTTCAGATCGCTGGTTACGCGGGTACCACCCGAGATTATTCATTGAAGAAGCTGGCGCCCTGAGAATTGAACCGAAAGTGAAGCTGGCATTCCGCCCATAAGAGGATACAGCCTCAGATTGGCGGCCTCGATTCGAGTGGGAGGTTTAATGACGAGCAAAACCATTTACCGCCGCCCGGTCCCAAGGCTTGCCCTAAATCGGACTGAATTAGCCCTCTCTATTGGCGTGAGCGTTAGCTCGGTGGATGCGATGGTTGCCGAAGGAACGCTCCCGCCGCCTCGTATCTGGCACACCCGAAAGCTTTGGCTAGTGACGGAAGTAGAAGCCTATTTGAACAACCTGCCAGCAGATGGCGGCGAGACAGACGACAATCCTTTTGATGAGCCAGTCGTACCCCTTACCGCTGAGATAAAAAAGGGGGCCGGTGGCTACCCGATTCCTTCGGACCCGCGGCACCCGCTGGCGGCGCACTATGCGGCCCTCGGCTTCGATCCCAAAACGATGGGTAAGGAGGATTACAGCCGCCTTTATCGGCTCGCACACGAAAGGTGGCTCGCAGAAATCCCAGCCTTGCCATTCAACAAGCGAGAGAAACAAGCGCTACTCCAATTTATCCACCAACCAGTGGGGCCACTGATCAAGCACGATGCGATAAAACATTACGGACCAGATACCTCTAAACGACTTCAGGCCAGGGGATTTATTGAAGTCTTTATGTATGAAAACGACCCCTCACGTCAGAAGGGATACGTTTTTACCGAAGCTGATTACGCGCCGCAGAGGCTCTAGCGGCGCGCGAATTGGCGGTACCATCGTAAAGCGCTACGACGCCAATGCACGTCTGCGACGTTACGATGGAGGCTTCCTATCAATTCTGTACACAAGAGAAAGCGGACCTGCATCAATGATTGTGATGCGTACTCCGGCGGCCGGTCTCCCCCCGGTAACGCGATAGAATAGTCTTGCTCTTCTCAGCGTAATAGCTGCCCGAACTCGCGTGCACTAAATGCTTGCTCGGCACCTTCCGCATCTAACGCTTGTTATCCCGCCTATCACCGCATTACCAAATTCCGATCAACGGCGAGCTCCGCTGCCTCCAATTCCCTGGCAAGGGCGAGCTTCCATCCGTCGCCGCTGTCAAAGGGGATATAAACAACTCCGTCCAAATCTGATGGACGCTCCAGATCACCCTTAACAATAGCAGCAACTCGAGCGGGCCCTAATGCGCCTACAAAAAAGCCAAACTCGAAAACCACGTTCTGTCGAGCACGCGAAGATTGCCTACCGACCAGAGTGGGGGCCTTGCCGCCCAAGTCATCAGGCGTCATTAGGATGACGGCAAAGCCAATGTCTTCAGACTCCTCCCGGAACTTAGTAATTATCGTCCGCCCCTTGTTCGGCCGTTCATGCAAGATGACAACCTCAAAATTAAGCCCCTCTAGAAATCGCGCTACGGCTTCCCGTGTGCCGTCATCGTGACCATGGACAATAAAGACCTTTCGAGAGCTGGGCCTCTGTCCCGATGTCTTGTTCTGATCTTGGGTAGTCTGCTCATCGAGCCGCTCCTCAAGCGATTGAATGGCTTGTCTGAGCAGCGCAATGTTGTTCCTCTTAGATCTGGCAATCGAGGCTTGAAATTCTTGTGGCTGCACTTTTCGAGCATAATTGTAAGGCCCTAAATTGAACTCCTGCGCATGTTTGTAACGTTCGTACTCGAGCGTATCTGCTCCAAACGTCCGCACGAGAGCATCGTCAATTCTGGCGGCAAGTCCTTTTAGCTCCGGAGCATCATATTGGTTCGTAACAGACGTGGGCTCAACATGCTCGACGGCTTCGAGAACCTTCTTTAGACGCACAACTCCGGCTCGTAGCTGGTCGAAGGTCAGCTGCGCGGAGCGTTTGGGTGGGGCAGATTTTGGGGCCATCTCTGTCACCTTGGAAGCAACTGTGCACCATAGTCGATTATGCAGGGGCGCCTTGACAAGCTGGTCACGCTTCTTGCCGGCCGAGTTTATTCAATTTGCAGAGAAATCGGGAGGACAAGGCGGCGCCGGAGTTTGCGCCGAACTCTTACAACAACCATGCTGCTAGGGAAGTATTACTAGTCTGGCCAGCAATGGCTGTGGCGTGCTGCAGGCTGCCGGCGAAGCGGTATGGACCGGCCACTCAGTAGGTTTGCGCAGAACACCGAAGACGTCCGGGCAGCTCAATACCGCCTCATTTTGCACCTACCCCACTAAAGGCGCCGCAAGAGCTCCTCGCTAGTCTTCTTGACATTTACCCTCTTTGCTCCGCCGCCAGAGGCATACATAATCAGCCTCGGGCAATAGGATGGAGGCTGCGAATGCGATGGACTGCATGTGGCGTTACGCTAGTCCTGCTGGCACTGTGCGGTTGCAACCGAGAACCGCACCCCAAAGCTGTGGAGAACTCTTACGCCCAATCGCACGATTCACTTCATCCCCCGAATAACAGACCGATAGCTGTATCGGAGGCCCAGAAAAGTGAGCTGGCCGCTACTCCGCCGTCTCAATGCATACTGGACGAACTTAAGCATACGGACAAAAACGCAGCAATGATCCGCTGGAACTGCGTTCATCGGTACATTGAAGCTCGACTACCTCATGCAAGGCGATGGGCAGGAGACATTTTTAATAATTCATCCATTCGGTGGTACGCAGATGTTCCTGCATTCCCTTCCCCGATTTCCCAGCATGCCGTGTTGACCATTCTGAATACACTTCAACACGACCAGATAATTGCCGCCGATTTTGCAATTTCTAGATCAACCACAAAGAGCGTAAAGACATACAGAGCTTATGCTGACTTTCCGATAGATTCTGGTACCGTTGGAACTCTATCTGCTAAAACGATAGAAGGTTCTTCCTCGACAGCCCGTTTTTGGAAAACCCATACTTGGGAGCTTTTGGTAGTATACAGCGTTCCCGACGGCAGCCCCTAGGCAGCCGGCGCTGAAGCGTGGCGTAACTGCTTGCACTTGCTTTCCCGAACTGACTTGGAGTGCTGACGTTCGTGCGCCGATGCGCGGTTTGTTCTTATGGAGAGATTGACTTGGAACTAGGGGAATTTGTGCGCGAGTCACTGCTTCAAATCTTGAAAGGGATAAAAGAGGCTCAGGTGATAACCAACCGACAGGGTGCTGGAGTCGGCGTCATCAACCCCAAATGGGGAAACGACAAAGATTACGCAGACTATATGCAACATGTGGAGTTTGACATTGCTGTAAGCGCCGCAACGCAAAAAGCAGGAGGTGGCGGTGCGAGCCTCAAGGTCATCGCTCTTGATGTTGGTGGTGACGGACAGATGAAGGTCGAAAAGGGGACCGTTAGTCGAGTATCCTTTCGACTGCCTGTCGCGTTTCCTGCAGTCACGATCACCGATGTCCCACCACGTGCTCGAGATACTCCAGAATAGCCGTCACATAAATTGTCTGGGAGCATCCTAATTTGCGTTTAAGCAGGTATGGGCCAGAAACCCCTCGGGTTTACATCCGGTCTGATGCCGTGGCTTTCCAAATGTCCTACGAGGCCCGGATAAGTCGTAGGAACAATCCCGTCATGATTGGCACGTCGACAGTTGTCACAAATCATCGCATCGGCCCATTTCTTCACCGGGCTAATTGGCCAGGATCCTCCGCCACATTCATATTTTGTTCGACAACAGAGGCATTCATAAGTCGGATATTTCATTTGTCCCTCTGAGTTCTACCACGATACCCGCTATCACGCTGCTCGATCATCCATCACCGCTTCGCCTTCTTGGGCTTAGGCTGATCCTCCAAGGCTCGCTCGACGAGGCGCCTGATGATTCCATTCGAGTTCTAATCGGTTCGTTGTATTACAATTGAAGAGCGCATGCGAGATCAGATGTGTGGCGCAACGACACCAAACAGGCCATTTCCAGGTAATTGAGGGAGAAATATTATGGGTATCTACGATCCACTGCGTGACCATCTTCAACGCCAGAGCCTCCGGGAGTTTGAGCTTACGTTCGCCGAGATAGACAATATACTAGGGCGTCACCTCCCAAAAAGCGCGGAGCGCCCTCAATGGTGGGCCAACCAAAAAGGAGGGGTACGCCCTCAACGGGACGCTTGGCGTGACGCCGGATACGACGCGTTCTTGATAAAGGGACGCGACCGCGTGCGGTTTGTGAGAGCGTCCTAATTTCTTTTATCAAGCGTCCTAATTAGGACAGCAGCGATGGCAAACAAATGGAACATTCCCGCATGGCTTGAAGCGGAAGTCCGCGAGCGCGACAAGGACTGTGTCTACTGCCGCACGCCGTTCGCAGATGCGCAAACGCGGTCTGCGCCAAGCTGGGAGCACATCGTCAACGACGCATCAATCATTACCCGCGAGAACATCGCGCTATGCTGTCGGGGATGCAATGCCAGCAAGGGGCAGAAGTCGCTCGCTGTTTGGCTAGAGACCACATACTGTAAAGTCAGGGGCATAACTCACGAGACAGTCGCTCCGATTGTTCGGGAAGCGCTTTTGCGGTGATACCGGCCATCGCCCAGGCGCCACGATCCCGAAAAGCTTTTGCGTACAACGTCCAAATCTCATCGAAAGCGCGCCCACATCTCGCAACCTTTATCTTCTAATGCGTCGGTTTCTCACTAGCGCGGGCTCGTTCTGCCTGAGCAGCTTAACCAAACGCCGGAATTCGACATCACTACTTGCGGATTTCCACCGATTGATGAAGCGGCAAACAACTTGAAGGTTTCCTGGCTCATAATGACCGTTACTATCAATACGATCTAACGAGCAATGCAATTCGGGATCAGTTTTATGGTCATCATACTGGAGCTCAATGCCGGAAATTGCGCATCGGCCATTCTGCTTATGTATTAGGCCTAATATATATTCCGCCAGGCTTTCCTCTGATGGAAAGCCAAACTCCTTGTTGCGTATCTTCGTCGCCACTAACTGACCATTTGAATATTTTGAGGTATTCGACGCCGTCATGGCCATGCGCATAGCAGTGACATCATGAAAACTCTCACTATGGCCGGACTGCGCCGTCATGGCTGGTGCCGACATTTTAGAGAGAATAGAACAGTTAGACAGATCACAAATTTTTTGAAATGCTTCGTGCGAAATTGGAATGGTCGAGGCCTGATGAGGATGGCGTATCTTCTCGAATGCATCTCCGGAGGGAAGAGCCGAAGCTAGTATTGGACGACTCAATAAGTTCACGGCGAGTTGTAACTCCGCCCTCCACGTGGCTCTGTTTATTTTGGGGTCGTTTGAGTACTGATCATCATGCGTAGCAATGATCCGGGGGGCGCCAACAACGTGAAATATTCCGTATATGCCCGGCTCTAACCTAGGTTTTCCGCGTCGTAGAAAGCTGCTTCTTTGATCCTTACCAACCCTAAGAATTCCTAACTGGCCGGGCCTTATGAAATCTCGATCGCATTTACTGATCCGGTAATTAACAGTCCGTTCAGCTCCTGACATCCATGCGTCGACATTCCACTGCGTGGGATTGCACAAGAACATCCAATAACTCGTCGGCGGATACTTTCTGACTGATCGGACGGACATAATTGATTTTTCTCTCAAGACTTCAATATTGCCAGCGGACGAGAGGGCCACAGCTACGAAAGCAGATCGTCAGCTTCTGTCCAGCACATGCATATCTCAACCCGCGGGTTCAAACGTCCTTGCGTGCCTGCATTTCGTACGTGCTTATCTCGTCGCAATTGGTGGGGCACACGCAGACAGCCACATCAGCGCTATAATCAGGACACCCAATAGCGTTGGCTTAGTTGCGTTGTCATTTTCCTCCACATCAACTCGAAAGCTAACGGCTATACGAGCTCCACTCATCCGAGATATTCTCTGCGTCATCAAAGTCACGAACACCTTCGGCGAATCCGCGGCCTCCTATGTTCACCACAGGCTACTCGGCACTGAAATCTAGCCCCGTGTATCATACCGGGCAACTTCCGACCATCTGACATACAGAGGGCGCGCATCGACCTTGACCAATATGAACTCACTATCGTTCACGACGTACTCGTACTCAACGTCCAGCTTGACGACCCCGAAGCTGACATCCTGGTTCGTCTTATTATGCTTCGCGAGGAAGTCCTGCAGCTCCCATTTTTGAAGATGGGAAACAGAATGTTCGACCACTTCAGCTGGGCCTTTGGCTCGCCAGCGCTGAGGCTGAGGGAGATTGATATTTTCCACAACGCTGACGTGAAAGAACCGCGGTGCCAGGTAGAGACCATAGTTCCGCTTATCCGCCTCCCTGAGCAGCTCTATCGCCTTTCCAGCGCTTTTGTTGGCAGCTATCGATTGCACGAGACTGAGCGCACCGGCTTCCAGGGCAAACGCTACGCTTGGCGTCCCAAGAAGCCCTATTCCGCCGCCTTGAGACGAGCCAAGCAGTGCGCTCGCCTCGGCTCTCAAGGTCGCCACCTTCTCGACTGCGGGCGCCTGAAAGAGTCCAATTTCGTGGACCCTGATCGTGTCGCCGGAGCCAAGGGTAAGTACTAAGGAATCGTCGTCATGTAATGGGTTCATAAATTCGGTCCTCCCGACTTCTCCCGAAGAGACATATTAAACCGAACAACTCCTTTCTGCCTCATCCCTCAGCACTTCGTCCGCGACCTCCACGTAGACCTGCCTAGTCTCGTGGTCGCTATGACGTGTCAGGCGCTGCTCGGCAAATTAGGACACTACACAAAGACGGCAGTTTCCAGGAAAGTGACGAAGGTCATGAAGATAGTGACTATCTTTGGCACTTCTCCTAAACATCTTGGCCCGGCCGTGCCAATTAGGAAGCTAGCGTCAGCTTCAATACAGGGGCGTCATTTCCGCTTCAATCTCGAATGCGCCCACTGAGTGCACGTGTCGTGACGGCGCATGAACTCCCCCATTCTCCCAAACCGCTAAAGCTGAATGCATTCAAACAACTTAACCTATTGTCCCCATAACGGAACTGCACTCGGTATTCTCCAGCATTGCAAAATTCGACTAATCTGCTCAGTATGACTTTTATTATCTCCCTCGCGAGTAGAAGTCATGAAGCCAATTACAATCACGAAGCTAGAAGTATTCAGCGTAGTGGTGGTGATGCTTTTTGTGCTGCTTGAAGTGCCCATGATAAGCACGGCTCATGCTCAATGCTGGGCGTGCGGCCTCAGCAACATGGGCAACGCGATGTCTAACTTCGGATCTAGCTTGGTTCAGCAACAAATGGAATATGACGAGCAGAAAAAGCTACTCAAACTTCAGTTGAAGCAGGAAGAGCAAGAACAGAAGGACGAACAAGAGCAGCAATTGGCAGCTAGCTGCATCGCGCCAACGCCGCCCGTAATGTCAATAAATGGAGCTACCGCGACCGAGCAGCAATTGAATGATGAAATTGCCTCTTACGATACGTATCAGTCGCGTGCGAACGCATTTCAGCGCTGCATCTATGCCGAAAGCCAACAAATGGAACAAGCTGATCCGGCAATCTTATCGACGCTCAAATCTCGTGACGAAGCAGTGCAGCGTGAGAAACAAGATTTGGCAACTCAGATCAACGCTCAGATTTTTGCCTTTAAGCAGGCACGGTCAGAAAGACATCGTATTAATTATGATCAGCAGGAGAGACTGAAAGGGCGGGGGCAGGAAGAGCGTCAGTTGATCGCTAATTGCACTGAACCAACGCCGCCGGCACTGTCAATAAATGGTGCCACTGCGAGCATAAATCAATTGAATACTGCAATTGCTTCGTTTGATAATTATGAAATACGTTCGAATGTGTTCCAGCGCTGCATCTATGCTGAGAACGAAAAAGCGCGGCAGATTAGTCCATCGATCTTGTCAGCGCTCAAATATCGTAGCGAAGCGGTCGCAGGCCAAGAGCAGGCTTCGGAAAGGGAAATTAATGCACTAATTTTCAGCTTTAAGCGTGCGCACTCTAAAAATTAGCAAAGCCGTTCCGGGGTGGCCGGATAAGCATTTGGGGCTCTGATTGAGCGAAGCAAGTCGTAAATCTCGGTGGGGGACTTACTATGACAACAGCAAAAATCTTACTTGGTGCAGCTCTTATTATTGTGTCTTCGATGGTGTCGCAATCTAGGGCGCAGGCGATCGGGAGTTCTGGTTTGCCCAGTCTACCAAATTCTGGACTGGCACCGGTCACGCCCAGCCCTTCCATCTATCAAGGCCCCGGTACCTATCTCAATAGTGGTAGCCAGACCTTTGGATCGAACGGCACTACTCAAATTCAATCTGGCAATCAGGCCTTTGGGTCCGATGGAAATGTATCGCGTACCTATGGGAATATGACGTACGGAAGCGATGGCACCATGATTCAGCGTTCAGGCAATACTAATTTTGTGACCACTCCAGATGGTCGCACCCATACGTGCCAGACAATTGGTAGCCAAACATTTTGCAATTAGGTTGGAACATCTACCTTATTGCATAGTGCATTGCCCCTAAAGAGCTGCTTATCACCTCGAAGCCGAGTCAATTACGCGCGGACTACGCCAAGAGGCGTCGCACCAGTTGTTGACATCTCATTGCTTTCGCCCCCGAGCGGTGACCTGAGATGGGGCCACTAATGCTTGCTCAACCAATCGGCGAATAGCCTCCGGTCGGCTTAGCTCATCAGCTTGCTTCGAAATCCAACTATCAACCGCCTCCAATGCGGCCGGCTGCATACGAACGACTACCTGCGTTCCCTTTCCGGTAGGAGCAGGCCCCCGTCGTTTCTTTTCTAGCACAGTTTTCTTCTTCATAAAAAACGTGCTAGCACAGAAGCAAGCCGATGGGAAGCGCCAACCTCCCATCGGCCCTAACCCACAAGCCAAGGAGGTACCTATGGCATCGCAGGCTGACGACCAAGCTAACACGGCCGTCAAACCCTCAGCAAAGGTGCTCCCGTTCCGGAGCCCAACGTCCACAACATCAATCGAATTTGCGCAGGAAATGGTCAACGATCCGGGCCGCATGGAGCGCGCACGCCTTCGGCCCAAATCTTTGGCCCGTGACCTTGATGAGCTTTATTCAAGAGTGAGCCTGCTGGCTTGCGCGTCAGGGTCCTATGTAGTCGGCCGAGATGAAGGCGTAGATCGGCACTGGGAGGACATTTTGCGAGACCTTGATGGGCTGGCTTTAGTAGCCCGAGGCAAAAGGGGTGTTGCCAAGAAAATTCGCCGACAGGAGTTGAAGGAGCGTAAGACCTCAAGTCGCTAATTTGTGGATGGTATGTCTACGACCCACATCTCAGGCGCCCGTGCTCCTGAGGTTTCGGCCACGAACTGCTAAACTTCAACGTGCGCGGCTAGGCTGATCCCCGAACCTCCGACCACACGGAGCGCCGCGCGCACCCTCTTGTGGACGCATCGAGTGGAGGTGCGGTGTGCCGAGAAAGAAAGCTTCTTGTGTCCGCTATCCTGGTGATTTGGGAAAGCCACCCAAGCTTCCCGGCCTCATCAATATGCCTTCTAACATATCGGATTGGGCCTTTCGCGAATATTGCCGTAGATTATTTCTACTTGCCGAATTTCATGGTGTTCCACCAAAGCGGCTGGATCTTCTGGCCGTGGCGTTGGCGGAAGCACACGTCCCTGGGCTACAGTTCTCATCGCTGGGGCGAGACGAACCACGTCGCGGCAAAGACAAAATATGGACGATCCCCCGCCTAATGATGTTATTTGAAGCCGTTGAAGATTTACGGGCCAAAACCTCTGGGCTGACGGTACGCGACGCCTGTAAACGTCTCGCTACCAGCCGGAAGTACGCCGCGAATTGGAGCCGTTCTCGTCAGAGTAAATCTCTGGACCAATGGGTAGAAACACTAGAGAGCAGATATCAAGACGGAAAGCGTTTGCAAAAAGGCACCAAAGGCCTCCGTCGCACTCATACTAAGAAGTAGCGGAAGAAGTTCCGGAATAGCGGGGAACGTTAAATCCGGAATTTTGATTTGGCACGATCTGAATTGCCGGAGGTTCCGGTGATTCGAAGAGGTGCCAATCAATGACGTCAAATTTCCCAGCGTTCCCGAGCAGCAATTCTGATGCTGCTCGCTCCCTCCAGATCGAAGACGATCGAGAATACTCTCCTCGCCAGTATCATGAGTGGTTTGGTGGCCCCACCGAATCAACTCAAGCCAAGCAGCGCCTAACGGGCGATGGCTGCCCGTACATTAAGCGTGGCCGCCGCGTCACACTCCTAGGCCGCGATATCAAAGAACATCGCGCGAAGCTTCGCCGCGTCAGCACGTCCGACCAGGGCGAACCCCAAGCAGCATGACCACCAAAACGAAAACCCCGGCCGCTGTGACGAGCGCGCCGGGGTCTGAACTTCCGTCCTTCACGACAGGAGCTTTATTTCATGAAAATATCCCCCCGGCCGCTTAGCGGCAATATGCAGCCCGATCTTTTTTCATGGGCGCTCCAACAATCTACCGAGTTCAGCCTCGCCGGGCGGCGCATCGCTAACCGGTTTGGCCTGCCACCTTACCGTGCCGAGCTCATCGCCCGGCTTGCGGGCTTCAAGGAGGTGCAACAATGAGCAAAACCATCTCCTTGACGTTCGAGAATTTTGCCACTGGTACGCGCCATTGTGTGGAGGGCCAGGAAGCCCGAACGCTGCTCGCCCTGTATAATGCCGGTGCGGCCGGCCTAACGGCACTGGAGGTTAGCAACTGGGCGCTGCGGCTTAGCCACTATGTCTATAAGCTGCGGGCTCTCGGTCTTTCGATCGACATGGAACGTGAGCAACACGGCGGCCCAATCCCAGGACGTCACGGCCGGTACTTCTTGCGAAGCGGGATTCGGATCATCAATACCGGGAGGGCCGCAGCATGATAAGCGCTACGGCAGACTTTGACTGGAGTGATGACGAGTGCGTCATCCTGAAGGAGCAAATGGCGGTAGCTGTTTATCCAAATTCGCGTGGTGACGTCGTCATTAGACAGGAACACGGCTGGGATGAGGACTCCGACAGGCTGATCCTGATACAGCCATGCAACGCCAAAGCCGTAGCGGATGCGCTTCTTGCGGCTGCAGCCGACTGGGACGATCCACCTTGTGCCCATTCGAAAGCGGGCCCAATTGGCGATGAGGGAGAAAAGGCTGTCGCACTGCCGCTTCTAGAGAGAACGACAAATGGCTAAGCGGCGCAGATCCGGGCGCAGCGTCGATGCAAAGGGGCGGTCAAAATCGGCCGCCCCATACCTGACGTTGGATTTTTGGATCGTCGAAACCCCGGCCTTTCAAGAACTGTCGCTCGCGGCGGAGCACGTTTTGATGGCCATGCTGAAGCGGTACAACGGGAGCAACAATGGACGCATTAGCTACGGGTGCCGATCAGGCTGCCTTTCTAGGATTAACGGCGCTTGGACCGAGCTAACACCCAAGCTGTCTGTGGCCGCGCAGTCACGTGCCTTGAAGGAGCTTCAGCACCAAGGGTTCATTGCCTGTACACAGCCATCATCGTTCGGTCAGAAACGGCTCGTCCGGGATTGGCGGCTGACATGGCTCCGCGATGATCGAAATGGCGGGCTGGCAACCCGGGAATTCAATCAGCCATCAGGTGAACGAAGCACCATCCCGCGCGCTCAAAATTCAAAGGCCAGTTTCACGGAAGAAACTGTAGGCGCCACCATAGTACCGCTGGTGAAACTATCGCCTGACGGCAAACCCTCAATACACCCATTACAGTTTCACATGAGAAACTATGGCCACTCCTCATAGTTTCGCGGAGGAAACACATGTAGTTACCATGGGGAGGGGGTGTCAGAGGGGATGCTGCTCATGACCGATGCAGACCGGCGGATAACCGGTGCGTCTGGCCTTTTCGAGGGGCTTATCGGGCGCGCGGTAAAATATATCCAGGCCGGTAATTAAAACCCCAGCGGCGGTAGCAGCCGCTACGGCTTAACGCAGTCAAACGTGAGTGTACTGTCTAGCGCGTCCTCGCCGCTGATCCGTGCCACCTTTCCATACTGATGGCAATGCGCATCTGCCTTGGCAAAGGCGGCGCTGCGATTGAGACCTGAGACGTGCTCAATCATGCCTCCTGCCGCATTGGCGCCGCTCAAGGTGGGGGCGCAGGCAGCCAGAAGTGCAATAGAGCAAGCGCCATATATTAGGCGCATTGAAAGCCTCATCGTGAACCCCCACTCGTCCTCCCGGCGAGGGTAGACAACATTATATGGCCACGCAAATCGTCGTCTCCCAATTACCTCGCAGCCTCAATTTGGCGCTACTACAGGCGAGCACCGAACTGCACCGTCCGGAGGCCTAAAATCACCGGCGGCCCCCTTCGAGCCCGTCAAAGGCACTCCCGCACCAGCTTGGTGATTACGCCACCACCGATCACAAAGTGCGTATAAAGTTTGACTAGGGTCTTATCCTTCAGGGTGTCGATATCAACGAGGACCACCGTGTCGGTGCCTCCGGCGCTCCACAACCCGGGCAGCGTCGCGGATCCGGAAATGCTGTAGCCGGTCTCAGTTAACCTGGTTGCGAGTATCGGTATCTGCTGGCTCGATTCCGGCCAAGCCTGCAATTTATCGCCAATGCATCCTGCTACCTGGCGAGCTGGAAGACTCGTAGTTTCTTCAAGAACGGGGCCATCCGCGCGCAAACTATTAGGCGTGGCACACCCCGTCAGTATGCATGACGCCAGGGCACTAGCGGCGCACATCACAAGCTTTCTAGTCATCGGTCCCCCCAATACACGCTCGTGCAGTCATCTTCTAACTGTCTAATGATAGCTGGAAGTCTGCATAATTCTCCTTCCACAGGAAACTCATTAATGTTCGACAAATCGGGAGATTTGCACACGGATTGATGTCGACGAGTCCATTTCCATCAGAGGGTGAACTAATCGTCGGAGGCCTCTAGCTCTGCGCCCAGGCGATTGGACGATTATGGAAGACCCAGTTTGGCCACGGTACAGAAAAAATATTTTTGAACTCGTCTTTCCTACAAATTCCCAGACGTTCCTATAGAGGAAAGCGGCAAACATCGACGTATTGCAGCCACGAATCATTGCACGCATCATCGCATTAAGCATTGCAATGAGGTCACGCATGGCATTCCCGAAGGGCCGCTCCCCAAATCCCGATGGTCGCAGACTCGAAGCTGCAGTACGGCGTACCGCGCGCGCAGAAGCCGAGAGATGCATCGCCGCACTTGCGAGGGTTCGTGACGATGATTGTGCCCCGCCCGAAGTTCGGCTTGCTGCATCTGCCAAAATTCTGGCTTTGGGAGGATACCCAAAGGCACAACCTGCGAGTGGGTTGTAGACGATGCCCGTTGTCGCTGTAGTTGGAGCGGTAGCCGGAATGGCCATGGGTGGCGCCGCGGCCATCGGGTCTGTTATCGCCGGAACGGCCACGCTCGCAACCACACTGGAAGCCGTTGCAGCCGTAGGCGCCACAGTGAGCGCTGTGGGCGCTGTGACAGGCGACAAGGGGCTCATGAACGCGGGCCTGATCATGGGCGGCATCGGCGGCGTGGGCGCGCTTGCAGCCAATGCCGGGCTCTTTGGCGCGGCAGCAACCTCAGAACCTCTTTTTGGCTCTGCATCCAGCGCTGCGAGCTCTTCGGCCGCGAATGCGATTAACACGGTCACGATAGACCCCAATATGGACGCCTTCGCTGGTGGCAGCGCGATCCAACCGCTGGCCACGGTGAGCCCGACGCAGGACGTCCTCAATAGTCTGACGCAGCCGTCGATGTCCGATCTTCAGAGCGGCATCGTCTCGCCGGAAGGCGCGCTTAATACCGGCAGCACGCTCGCGACCACGCCACTTAATGACCAGATGGCGGCAACGGCGGGCAACGCAAATGCGTTGACCCAGAACCCCGCTTCGACGCTTGCAACTGGCAATCCGGTATCAACACCTAATCCGGCAGGCGGGAATGTCATTCCACCAAGTCCGGTGGAAGTACCAAAGGGCGCGGGTACCGTAACAGGGCTGCCAGGCGCCGTTGCACCCACCGCGCCATCGTCTGGGCTAAGCACTAGCGAGCAAGACCTTCTTGCCGGGGCCGGCGCGACCAATGCGCAGCCGGTCACTCAAGCCTCACTGGATGCCGCTGTAAAAGCTACGCAACCCGGGTCTTTTGGACATCTACTCGCCTTCGCCGGCAAACATCAGGTCGTGACATACGGTGTCTTGCAGGCAGGTGGCGCGCTGGTGTCGGGACTTTTCAGTCCAGTTACTCCCGCACAGGTCAACGCGCTCAACGCGCAAGCCGCAGCCAATCGCGCGGGCGCAGCCCTGACGCAGCAGGAGGTTGCCAATATGAAGAGCGGTATCCCGGTAGCGACGCGCAGCGCGTCCACGGTGACCGGCAAGCCGCAGGGACTGATCAACACCCCGCCGCCATCTACCGCTGCGAACGTAACCGGGATTGCCACCAACGCCCAGCCCGCGGCTGGCGTTGGAATGTGAGGATTGAGGCATGGGCAACAAGTTGCAAAACCGCGACAGGATCACGGTCAGTTCGCGCGACAGTCGTAAGGTCATTTCAATAAGCAATTACAATAAGTTCTGGATTGCCTGGATGCCAGACCGCGACGGTAAGCGCGACAGTAAGCGCGACAGTAAGCGCGACGGCCGCGTTTGCTATTCCGCATTCACGCCCCCCATCCGAAGAGGCAGACAGATCGTGGCGCCTGCCCATCGATGGAGCGTCACTAACATGCGTCGGCACAAAGCCAGCATGAGCGTTCCACGATCCATAACAAAAATGCTGCGGCGTTACGATCGACCTCAAGAAGGATGCCTAGATGTCTAGTAACGTAACGAGCGGTCAGAAGCCGACTAAAAAGCACGTAGCAGGAAACGGTCGGGAAGCTGCTTCGCTTCGTCGTCAGCGTTTTATCGATGCCTATATCAGCAATGGGCATAACGCGACGCAGGCGGCAATCACGGCCGGGTTCAGCCCGAAAACGGCATGCGCTCAGGGCCAACGCCTGTTACGAAAAGTTGAGGTTTCGGGAGAAATTGCACAGGCAGCTGAACAGGCCGCACAAGCCTTGGGGTTGGAACGAGAGCGTACCCTTGAGGAAATTGCCCACATTTCCTTTTTTGACCCGCGTAAGCTCTTCAACACCGACGGCACGCTGAAGAGCCCGGACGAGTGGGATGCCGAGGCGGCTGCCGCTGTGGCTTCATTCGAGACCGTCGAGAAGTCGTCAGGATGCAACGCCGGGGACCGGCCCAAATCCCGGGTCACTAAAATCAAGCTCTGGGACAAGAATGCTGCCCTCGACAAGGCGATGAAGCATCTCGGGCTCTATGAGAAGGACAACGCCCAGCGCGGCCCTGAACTATCACTCCAAATCGTGTTGGTCGGACCGCCATGAGCGAAGTGGTCGAAGCAAAGCCAATCTGCAGCGTCTGTGAGGAGCCTCATTGGCCCTATGAGCACCATGTCTGGTTGCCACTCGCAGTTCATGAAGCCCGGGCGGCAGCGAAAGCCCAGGGTGAAGCTGAAGAAAGGCGTAGGACCGCCATCGTTACGAAACCAGCGGACGATCAACCCCGAGTGGCCGAGTTTCCGCAGTCGTACGCACGCGCGCGCGAGATTGACGAAACGGGACGAGGCGGTCGTCCCCGCATCTATGCCACCAACGCTGAGCGCCAGCGAGCGTATCGCATGAGAAAGGCCGAAATCACAAAGTGTGAGGTTTTGCGATGAAGGGACAAAAGACCGGTGGCGGCAGCCGCAAGGGCATTCCGAACAAAGCAACGGCTGAAATCAAGGAAGTCGCTCGGCAGTACGGACCGGCGGCTGTCCACAAGCTCGCCGAGATGGCCGGTCTGGTCGACGGAGTTGAGCCTGCCCAGTCCGAGCAGGCCCGTGTCGCGGCGAACAAAGAAATCCTCGACCGCGGCTACGGCAAAGCCACACAGACCATTGCGGGCGATAACGAAAGCCCCCTCACGATTATCAACGAAGCTGCGAGGTCGCTCGATGCCAAACTTCAACGGCTTATCGCCGCCCGTGACGAGGAGGAGTAGTATGGGCGCCGTCCAGCCACTGCTCCAAATGGCTGAGGAAGGGCTCGATGCGACAATTCCCCCGAGCCTTTGGCACATCTACCTCGAGCTGATTGCAGCCGCGGTACGAATAGGACTGGAGGACGAGTTCTTTTTGTGTCTCGAAGACAGCGTTGATCCTATAGCCGATAGCGCCGCTGTGGCGCTCGCTCTCATTAGCATCGCCGCGGCTTTACGAGAGCACGACCGGCCCGAGGCCATGGTGCAAGCGTCCGCAGAATGGGTGTTGCTCCAAATCTTGCGCCTCCTTGACGGTTCCGGAATCGCGGCCGTTGGAGCCTTAGAACTTGCCTACGCCCAACAATGTTTTGCCGAGGTGCTATCGCAGCGGTCGTGGAAATCACCGCCATCAGCCATAGGCAGGCCACAGGGTGGACGGATTAACTAAGCCCAGGTGGTCAAGTCAGCGGTGTATTAGGTGGTCGAGACCAATTCCTGAGCGAGGAAAGATGATACAAAACGATGAGCATTATGCGGATGAGGTCAGGGCTTGGATGCAGAGTTGCGAACTGGATCGTACCCAAGCTTACCTGACACGAGGACGCGTGCACGCAGGGCTCACTGATGCGGATCTGATCGATCGATGGAAAGCGGCATTCCATGCGCTCGTCGCCGATCCCGCCTCGGAGGCCGCAAGAGTTGGAGAAAGCGACCTTAAATCTGAGATCGACCTTCGCGGCCTGCAAGCCCCATTTAAAGACGTGGAGCAAGCTCTCAATGAGTTGGCGCAGCGCTTCGCGGACGGCGTCGCGCGGCTGCAGGAAGAAGATCCAGTCCAGCTTGCCGCCTGCGACCGCGAAATCGTGCGGATAGTGAGTGATTTCGTGGCCCAGAAAGCGTCGGCAACTCACTGAACCTGGTCACGGGCCAATCCTACGCCAGGTGTCAGGTCGGTGCTGCAAGAACACACTTAGAACGTAAACTTGCGATGGCTTAACCTATAGTTCTCGCGACTGGACATGACTTCACGGATTGCTTCTTATATCTGCTAGGAGGAGCAGATGAACGTTCCAGCTGGGGACCTTGCTTCATATAAGCGATGCACGGAAGGGATTGCTGCAGCGTGGCCGGCGTTTCAGGCCGCTCGTGCAGATCGCCTCCGCCACGGCAATGAAACTGAAAAAGTCGCAGAGGCCATCATCGAGGACCTATTCGCACGGGTGCTCGACTGGGACCCCGGCGACCTCATGTATGGAGTGGACTACGCTGACATCGTCGTCAGCCGAAATTTGGCTAAATACCTTGTCATAGAGACCAAGCGCCCAGGGACCCTGTGGCCAGGCCGAAAAGCGCTTCACGAAGCCGTTAGGCAAGCGCGTGGTTATGCCGACAGGCAAAACATCAAGTCGGTGGCAGCAAGCGACGGCCGCTTCCTCTACACCGCCGATATCATCGGCGGCGGCCTAGTTGACAGGTTGCTTGTTGATCTGGCTGCCCCTGAACCTCCCCTCGGCCTCTGGTGGGTCAGCATGCATGGGATCTACCGCCCCTGCGAGGCGCCGGCCATTTGTGTTCCAATCACATCAGACGAGCCGTCTGGAGCGCGCTCCGCCACCAGCTCCGAAACCAATCTCCTGCATCCAAAATACAAGCTTCCGGTTGAGTGCTTCGCCTACGTTCCTGACGCAAGCCAGCCCAAGACATGGAAGCTGCCCTATCGC
>JAGWRJ010000980.1 GCA_028869725.1 Alphaproteobacteria bacterium
GCTTCCACAGCGCGGACAGCGTCAGGGGCGCCGAGATCGGCGACTTTGGCGATGACCTCGCCGGTGGCGGGATTGGTGACATCAAAGCGGGCGCCATTGTCGCCCGCGTACCATGCGCCGTCGATGTAGCCGTCGGCCTTGATGAGTGTCGGATCGTTCAGCATGTCCGCATTCCTGGCATTGAGGAGAAGCCCTTATGCCAGGGGTTCTACCCTCTCAAAGACGGATTCGAAAGGCGGCCTTTGTGCCACAGCGTCGGGGGAGCGACCGATCCTCAGAAATAAGGCGGCCGGTCCAGACCTTTCGGAGATTTGGTAAAGATTTCGACGCCGCTGTCGGTGACACCAATGCTGTGCTCGAACTGTGCCGAGAGTGAGCGATCGCGTGTCACGGCCGTCCAGCCATCGTTCAGTATTTTGACCCCGTAATTGCCCAGATTGATCATGGGCTCGATGGTGAAGAACATTCCGGGCTTAAGTCCAAGGCCGTAGCCGGCTTTGCCGTAATGGACGATGTTGGGCAGGGCGTGAAAGATTTTGCCAAGGCCATGGCCACAGAAGTCGCGCACCACGGCACAATGCTCTTCGCCTTCGGCGTAGGACTGGATGGCATGGCCGATGTCGCCGGTGGTGGCGCCAGGGCGGACCACAGCGATGCCGCGCATCATCGATTCGTAGGTGATGTCGATGAGGCGCATGGCTTTGCGCTTGACCTCGCCCACTGTGTACATGCGGCTGGTATCGCCGTGCCAGCCATCAAGTATCACGGTCACGTCGATATTGACGATGTCACCTTCGCGCAGCGGCTTGTCGTTGGGGATGCCGTGGCAGACCACGTGATTGATCGAGGTGCAAAGGGTGTGACGATAGCCGCGGTAGCCCAGACAGGCGGGCAGGGCGCCATGATCGCAGGTGTATTCGAAGGCCATCTTGTCGAGCGCGGCCGTGGTCACGCCCGGTTGCACAGCCGGCACCAGAAGATCGAGAACTTCCGCGGCGAGCCGGCCGGCTTTGCGCATGCCTTCAAAGCTGGCGGGGTCGTGAACCGTGACCGCCAGCGCGGAGCGTCTTGCGGCTTCGAAGACATCAGAGCTAAGCATTTCGGAGGCCATGCTGGTCCTTTGGCGTGGCAGGGCTGCAAGTGTCCTGGAACAGGTGCAACATAGTAGGCCTTGGCGAGGTTTAACACCCCCCTGGGCAGAGGGGGCGGCCTCTTCGGTAACGCATGATGGAACTCGAAAAATAATGTCAAATCCGGAACAGAACGAGGTTCCCACCGCGGCGATGCTGGTCATCGGAGACGAAATCCTCTCCGGGCGCACCCAGGACGCCAATTTTGCCTATCTGGCCAGGTTCCTCGCGACTTTGGGTATCGATCTGCGCGAGGGACGCATCGTGGCCGATGTCGAGGACGCGATCGTCGCTGCCATCAATGCGCTCAGGACGCAGTACGACTATGTCTTTACCTCGGGCGGCATCGGCCCAACCCATGACGACATCACGACTGATGCAGTGGGCAAGGCTTTTTCGGCCCCGGTTGAGGTGCATCCTGAGGCCTTCGCGCGGCTCTCCGAGCGCTATCAGCCGGGCGAATTCAATACGGCGCGCCAGCGGATGGCGCGCATTCCCGTGGGCGCCCACCTGATCCGCAATTCGGTGTCGGTGGCGCCAGGTTTCCAGCTGGAAAACGTCTTTGTCATGGCGGGCGTTCCCATGATTTTTCGCGCCATGCTCGAGGATGTAGCCCCCCGGCTGCGCCGGGGCAGCCTCGTTGGGTCGGTGACGATCCGTGCCCGCACTGGCGAGGGGCGTATTGCCGAGCCTTTGCGTGCGCTGCAGAAGGCCCACCCGGAGGTGGTAATTGGCAGCTATCCGTATTTTCTGGACGAGGGATACGGGGTGCAGCTGGTGGTTCGGGGCCGCAATCTTGCGGCCCTGGAGGCTGCAGCGCAGGCCACCGAGGCCATGCTGCGGGAGTCCGGAATAGACAGCGAACGGCTGAGCGGATGACCCGCGCGTCGTGTGCGCGGGTCCCGAGCCTTGTGCAAATCAAATAGGTGACAGCGGCGGGCTGTGCGACTAGCGTTCCACTCAGGGCGATGAGGAGTACACGGATGCGTCGGGTGATGGTCGCGGCAGTCGCCGGAGTGCTGGCTGCGGTCGCCGGAATCGCGGTGGCTGAGACCATGTCGGCGAGCGACCGCAATGACTACGACGCCCCAGGCCGGCACCAGTTCTATGTATGGTGCGCCAATGGCAAGAACTACGCGGCCAGTGAACAGGGCGCCAATGCCGAGGCGGCGCAGATGAAACTCTATGACGCGCTCAAGGCTGAGGGACGCGTTGCCTGCTGGCCCGTCTGGCAAGGCCGGCTGGCCGGATCCTGACCAACTGTCAGCTGCCTACGCCCAGTGATTTTGCCTCAGCTTCGATCGCGGCGAGTGCCGACGGGTTGGCCTTAAGCGCGATACGTGCCGATTTGAGCGCAGCTTTGGCCTTTGTAGCCTGTCCCAATACGGAATAGGCGCGAATCAGGCGTTGCCAGCCGCCCGGGTTATTGGGCGCGGCCTTCAGCGAGGCCGCCAGCTTGGCGACCATTGCCATGACATTGGGGGCCGCCGCCTGTCCGGAGGCCACTTCGCTTGCCTTCAGTGTGGCGATGCGATCGATCAGCATCGACTTGTAAGGTGCATTGGCGGGCGCTTCATCGGCCAGCTTCTGCCAGATGGCGATGGCCTTGTCCGTCTGGCGGCGGTCGGCGTAGGCGAGGCCGAGATAATAATTGGCCGGCGCATTATGCGGGTCCATCTTGAGTGCCGCGTGCAACGCCGGCAGGGCGCTGGCGGGGACCTGGCCCGAATTGGCAAGGGTCAGGGCTTCTGCATAGGACGCAAGCAACATGGGCGCGCGCTCGGGGCTGGCAAGGTCTGCGGCATGACGAAAGGCGCCGGCGGCCTCGTCCGGTTCGCCGAGGCTAAGATAACCGCGGCCCAGGAGCTCCCAGGCCATCTCATCCTTAGGATTGCTTCGAACCCGCCCAACCAGTTCGGCAACGAGGCCAGGCAGATCATGATCGGACGGCCCTGTCAGGCTGCGCAGCGCGAGCTTGGGGCTGCCCAGCAGCAAATAGGTGCCGGCGCCGACGCCGATGACGAGCAGCCCGGCGCTGCCGGCTAGCATCGCCCGACGGCCCCAGCCATCGTCCCGCCGACGCAGGATCGGAACCACCACAAAGGCCGCTGCGCACAGCGCGAGGCCCAGGAAAATGAGGATCAGAACTGCCATCATGGCGCTGGCACTAGCACGGGACGCGGCCGAATGCGACGCTCTGTGCTGTCACAGTAGGACTGATCCCATGATTGCCTTTTCCGGAAGCCCTCTCGACCGGGCCAGTGCCAGGCGCGCCGACGCGGCATGGCTGGCCGAGCAGCGTGCCCATCGAAGCGCCCGCATCCTGCCCCTCTGGCAGCTGAGGCCGTTCGTCCTGGGCGCTGGTCACGGCCCGCAACAGGCAGGTTTTGTCATTCCCGCCGTGGCCGAGAGCATGGCCGGCCCCGATGCGCCCTGGGTGCTGCTTGGGCTCGATGGCGAGGCTCCGCTCTTTGCGCTGGATATTTCCGCCGCTGCCGATCCGCAGACTCAAGGTCCTCTTGCCGGCCTGGGGCATTTCGAGGAGCTGCGCGGGCTTGCTTTACGGGGGAGCCTTGCACCGGCCGAACTTGCAATCTGCGGGCAGGCCAAAGCTATGATCGACTGGCACCTGCGTCACGGGTTTTGCGCCAGATGCGGTGCGCCGACGGCACTGGTCGATGGCGGCTGGCGCCGGCGCTGCGCCCAGTGCGGTGCAGATCATTTTCCGCGCACCGATCCGGTCGTCATTATGCTGGCAAGCGCAGGCGAGCGCTGTCTCGTCGGTCGCGGTCGCCACTTCCCGGCCGGCATGTTTTCAGCGTTGGCGGGATTTTTGGAGCCGGGCGAGACCATTGAGGAGGGCGTTCGCCGGGAGATCCTTGAAGAGGCTGGCATTGTCGTCGGCGCAGTGCGGTATCTCGCAAGCCAGCCCTGGGCCTTTCCCTCATCGTTGATGATCGGTTGTCTTGCCGAGGCCAAGAGCGAGCACATCACTCTTGGTGATGACGAACTGGCCGAAGCGCGCTGGCTGGAACGCGACGAAGTGCGCGCGCTGCTCGGCGGCAGCCGACGCGAGGGGCTCTTTTTGCCGCCGCCGATGGCAATTGCCCATCATCTGTTGCGTGCCTGGGCTTTTGACGAATGACGCAAATTGGGCTGCGCCTGAGGGCGATAACTGCCGATATCACGCAGCTGCGTGTGGATGCGCTCGTTAATGCGGCCAATGCCATGCTTGCCCCTGGTGGCGGTGTGGATGGTGCGATCCGCGCGGCAGCAGGTGCCGAGCTCACGCGGGCTACGGCGTTGATTGGGGCCTGTCCGACCCCATCTGCAGTGATCACCCCGGGCTTCAAGCTCGCTGCGCGCTATGTGATTCACACAGCTGCTCCGGTTTTTACCGGCAGCAGCGAGGACGACGAGCTGCTGGCCGCCTGCTATCGCAATGCTCTCATCCTTGCCCGTGAGCAGGGGCTTGGCAGCGTGGCGTTCCCGGCACTGGGCACTGGCATCTACGGCTGGCCCGCCGCGCGCGCGGCACAGATCGCCTTTGGCGCGGTGGTTTCGGAATTGCGTGCGCACGAAATGCCGCAGACTGTAATCTTCTGCTGTTTTCATGACGCGGACCGTGTGCGCTATCAGCAGTTGATCGACGGATTGGTTTGAGGACGGCTTTAAAGCGCGCGTGAGAGGTGGTGGATTTGTGGTCTTGCAGATGCCACCAAGATTGAGGCGCGTGGAGCTGCAGCAGATGGTGCCGATGTGATCAGGATCCTGCGGCATATACCGCACAAGACGGCGCTGCGGTTTTGGCAAAGGCGGGTCTGGCGCAGGCCATTGTGGTCACTCGCAGGCGCCCTCGTGCTCGTGCAGCCTGTGGCGGCTTTGGCTGCCCCGGAGCCTGCCTGCGCGACGCTGAGCCGGATGGTGGCAGCACAGAAGCCGGGACCGGTGTTTCTTGCCAGCTATCCTACGGCATCGCAGGCCCAGCTCAAGGACACTGCCTATCTTTATGACAATGCGCTCGCTGTTATTGCTCTTGTGGGCTGTGCAGAACCCAAGCTTGCAGGACGCATTGGCGCGGCAATCCTGATTGCGCAGGATCATGATCGCTTCTGGCATGACGGGCGACTGCGCAACGCCTATGTCGCCGGAGACCAGACAGCCCGGCCGGTGAAATTGCCGGGCTGGTGGGATGCAACACAGCAGAAATGGGTCGAAGACGACTACCAGGTGGGAAGTGACACGGGCAATCTTGCCTTCTCCATGCTGGCTCTGCTCGCCTGTTATAAAGCGGGACTTGGTCCGCAATACCTGCAGGGTGCGGCGCGTTTGGGAGCGTATCTGGCGCAGTCATTTGCGGCGCATACGCCTGCGGGGTTTAC
>JAGWRJ010000981.1 GCA_028869725.1 Alphaproteobacteria bacterium
CACCCTGGCGTACTGAACCTGATGAGACACTGAAAGAGGGCAATGCGATGGTGGAGCTGACTGTCAATGGTCAAAAGCGCAACTTCGCTGGAGATCCCTCGATGCCACTGTTGTGGTGGCTGCGTGACGAACTTGGCCTGACTGGCACCAAGTTCGGTTGTGGCGCCGGCCTGTGCGGTGCCTGCACGGTTCATGTCGGCGATGCGGCGATCCGCTCCTGTCAGACGCCGATGGCCGCTGTTGCCGGCCGCAGCATCACCACCATCGAAGGCCTTTCGGCAGACGGTACTCATCCTCTGCAGCAGGCCTGGCGCAAACTGGGCGTGCCGCAATGCGGGTACTGCCAGTCCGGCCAGATCATGCAGGCGGCATCGTTGCTGGCCCAGACACCGCATCCGAACGAAGCGGATGTGCGCAATGCAATGGCTGGCAATATCTGCCGCTGTGGCACCTACCCGCGGATACTTGCTGCGATCCTTGAAGCTGCACAGACAGGGAGGAACGCATGACGGACCGCTCAAATCACAGCCTGATCGAAAATGTGAGCCGCCGGGGCGTCGTCAAAGGCATGGCCGCAGGTCTTGTCCTGTCCGTTGCGGTTCCGATGCCGGCCCTTGCCGCAGCCAAGGGCCCCCGGAAATACGGCGTCGATGGTGAACCCGATGGCTGGCGCGATGATCCGCGCCTCTTCATTGCCATTGCGCCCGACGGCCATGTCACCTTCATCTCGTCGCGTCAGGAAATGGGGCAGGGCATCCGCTCGAGCCTCGCCCTCGCCATGGCCGATGAGCTCGAAGCCGATTTTGACCGTGTCAGTGCGGTGCAGGCCGATGGCGACCAGAAAAAATACGGCAATCAGGATACGGACGGCTCCAGAAGCATGCGGCACTTCTTCGTGCCGATGCGTCTTGCCGGTGCGGCTGCACGCATGATGCTGATAGAGGCCGCGGCGCAGAAATGGGGCGTTCCGCCGAGCCAGGTGACGGCGCAAAACCATGTCCTCATTCACACGCCCTCCGGTCGCAAGCTCGGCTTTGGCGCCGTGGCCGCTGCCGCTGCCGCCCTTCCAGTACCGCCCACAGCACAGATCAAGCTCAAGACGCCGTCAGAGTTTCGCTACATCGGCAAGGATCGTGTCACTGGCGTTGATCTTGTCGACATGACGACCGGACGTGCGGGCTATGGCATCGATGTCCGTCTGCCCGACATGCTCTATGCAGTCGTGGCCCGTCCTCCGGTGCTGGGCGGCAAGCTCGTGCGCTATGACGGGGATGCAGCACGCAAGGTGCCCGGGGTTGTTCAGGTGCTGACGCTGGAGCAGCCCAAACCGGGCCTGCCCATCCAGCCCACGGGCGGGGTTGCAGTGGTGGGGCAGAACAGCTGGGCTGCAATCCGTGGCCGGCGGGCACTATCGATCACCTGGGATGATGGCCCCAACCGCACCTTCTCCTCCGACAGCTATCGCGCGGAACTTGCAGCCGCGGTCCGTCAGCCCGGAAAACTCGTGACCAACCGGGGCGATGTTGCCGGTGCGCTGACCAAGGCCGCGCGCCGCGTCGAAGCCGAATATTATATTCCCTTCATTGCACATGCCTCGATGGAGCCTCCAGCGGCTACCGTCCGTCTTGTCGACGGACGCTGCGAAGCCTGGGCCTGCGTCCAGGATCCTGAAGGCGCACGCGAGGCTCTGGCCGGTGCGCTTGGCCTTGCAAAGGATGCGGTGACACTGCATGTCACGCTGCTCGGCGGTGGTTTCGGGCGCAAGTCACAGCCGGATTTCGTGGTGGAAGCCGGTCTCATCTCCAAGGCCATGGGCGGGCGCCCCGTCAAGGTGCTGTGGACGCGCGATGACGATCTGAAGCACGATTTCTATCACGCCGTAGCGATGGAGCGCCTGGAAGCGGCGATGGATGACAAGGGTACGGTCAGCGCACTGCTCTATCGTACCTGCGCGCCTTCGATCGGTTCCATCTTCGGGCCCGATCCGGAGCATGAGTCCACCGGCTCGCTCGGCATGGGGGCGACCGATATGCCCTTTGACATTCCTGCCGTGCGTCTGGAGAATCCGGCCGCCAAGGCCCATACACGGATCGGCTGGTTCCGCTCGGTCTACAACATCCCCCACGCGTTTGCGGTGCAGTCTTTCGTTGCCGAACTCGCCCACGCCGCCGGACGGGACCAGAAGGAATTTCTGCTCGAACTGATCGGACCGTCACGCAAGATCGATCCCAGGACGATTGGCGATACCTATAATTATGGGGAATCGCCCACGCTCTATCCCATCGACACCGGCCGTCTTAAAGGCGTGATCGAGCGCGTGGCTGCTGAGATCGGGTGGGGTCGTAAACTGCCAAACGGGCGGGGCCTTGGCATCGCCGGCCACAACAGCTTTGCGAGCTACACCGCCTGTGCCATCGAAGTTGAAGTCGACGACAATGGAAACATCACCATCCCGCGCGCCGATGTGGCGATCGACTGCGGCCTTGCCGTAAACCCTGACCGCATACGCGCGCAGGGCCAAGGTTCGGTCGTCATGGCTTTGAGCCTCGCGCTCAGTGGTGAAATCACCTTCCGTGACGGCCGACCCCAGCAGAGTAATTTCGATACCTATACCGTGATGCGCATGGATGCGCTTCCCAAAGACATCCGGGTGCATCTGGTAGATACAGATCCGGCAGCGCCGATGGGCGGCGTTGGCGAACCCTTTGTACCGCCCATAGCACCTGCTCTGTGCAATGCGATTTTTGCCGCTACGGGCAGACGCATCCGCAATCTGCCGATCGGGAACCAGCTCAAGGTTTGAACCCGTTTTGCACTTCCGGCTTTAGCGCCCGGACGGAACGCTGCGGGCGGCAAGGCTGCAAAGCCATGTGCGAGGGTAGGGGCACAGGTAATGCGCCGCAGGAAGGTTGCGCGCGCAACTGACGGGTAGGGGCCCAGATGTGCACGCACACGCATCTGATGCGCGCCACAGAAAAAAGCGAGGGAGGAACGAGAATGCAAAGTGACGGCACGGACAACAAGTCCCGATGGAACATCACCCGCCGGGACTTCATGAACGGGGTCGCAATCACGGTTGGAGCATCGCTCTGTCCGGTTCACGGTGCCTCGGCTTCGGGCATCTCCGGCCCTGATCCCTCGCCCTTTGATCCGCTCCTCGCCGAGGGCATCACCCAGTACGATCCGCGCTACTATCCGCCGGCGCTCGAGGGCATGCGCGGAAGCCATCCTGGCTCCTTCGAAACCGCGCACAAGGTGCGCGACGAAAAGCACTGGCGCGATTTTTCCGACGTCGTCGATCTGGGAGAAACCTACGACCTTATCGTTGTCGGCGGCGGCATCAGCGGACTGGCGTCCGCCTACTTCTTCCACAAGCACAATCCGAACAGCAAGGTGCTCGTCATCGACAACCACGATGACTTCGGCGGTCACGCCAAGCGCAACGAGTTCCATGCCAACAACCGGCTTCTGCTTGGCTATGGCGGCACCCAATCGATCGAAGCGCCGGCACGCTACAGTGCCGTCGCCAAAGAACTTCTTGCCGAGATCGGCATCAAGCCGCAGCGCTTTTACAAGTATTATGACCGGAATTTCTACAAGCAATTCCACAGCCGCCCCTCCATCTTCTTCGACAAGGAAACCTTTGGCGTCGACCGTCTGATCCCTGGCATTCCGACCTATAACCAGGATGCGATCGTAGGGCTCATGGATAATTTTGAGCCGTTCGCGAGTACCGAGTGCATCAACCAGATGCCGATTGCCGCGAAAGCCCGCGCCGACCTCATCCGTCTGCGCGACCAGTCGATCGACTACCTCGCCCATGTGCCGCAGAAGGACAGGCGCAGGCTTCTCATCAAGACAAGCTACAAGGATTATCTGCTCAAATACGCCAA
>JAGWRJ010000083.1 GCA_028869725.1 Alphaproteobacteria bacterium
GGCGGGTTGACTTTGGTCACGCACAGCGCCTGCGATGGCCTGGCCATCGGATTTGCCTTCCAGGTATCATCAGCAATCGGCCTCGTGGTCGCAGCGGCGGTTATCGCCCACGATTTCTCCGATGGCATCAATACCGCCAACATCATTCTGCGCAACGGTGGCAGCCGAACGCAGGCGACCTACTGGGTACTTGCGGACGCTGTAGCACCGGTTGCTGGAATTGCCTTGACGCTTCTGTTTCGGCTTCCCGAAGCAGCCTTTGCTCTCGTGCTGTCGCTATTCTCGGGGTTCTTTCTCTATCTTGGAGCAAGTGATCTCATCCCCGAAAGCTTTCATGCCCACCCCAAGGGGATGACGTCACTGGCGACTGCTTTGGGTGCGGTACTGATTTATACGGCCGTTCTGTTTGCGCGATAGCGCGCGAGCCACCGTGGTGTACTTGTCCATCTTTAAGATCCAGATCCGCCTGGTACTGGAAGATAAACCTCAAAACGCGTTCCGGCGCCGGCGCGACTGGTGAACCGGATCTGGCCATCATGAGCACGTACGATACTCTGGGCGATCGATAATCCGAGGCCGGTTCCTGCGCCCGAGCGCTTGGTGGTGAAGAAGGGTTCAAACAGGCGTGCCTGAACTGCAGCGTCCATTCCACATCCCGAATCGGAAACGGTGATGAGGACATGAGAGGGCAGATTGGTACTGCTGGTACCCAGACCTGTTCCCGGAACTTCGCTGAGCGAGACATCGATCAGTCCGGCCTTGTCACCGATGGCCTGTGCTGCGTTGGTAAGAAGATTGATCAGGACCTGATGAAGCTGCGCGGCGTCGCCCATGATCCGGGGCACGGGATAGAGGCGTTCGAAGATTTCGATCGAAGGTGAAATGCTTGCGCGGATCAGTTCAAGCGCCGCCCGTATCAGCTCGGACATGTCCACCGGGCTTTTATTGGGTTCGCTGCGTCGGGCAAAGGCGAGAATGCGTTCGACAAGGTCGCGACCACGCTCACCAGCCTTGATTACCAGCTCGAGCATGCTCCGTCTTGGATCGTCCTCGGGAAGGCTGCGTGCTACGGTTTCGGACAGACTGAGTACCGGCACCAGTGTGTTGTTGAGGTCGTGTGCGATGCCGCCGGCCAGTGTGCCAAGCGCGTCAAGGCGCTGCATATGGCTAAGCTGGGCCCGCAACGAATCCTGTTCGATCTGTGCGCGCCTGAGATCGGTTACATCCTGAACCGTTCCAACAATCCCAGACACCGTGCCATCCGGCTCGCGTATCAAAGCTGCGACGCGCCGAAGTATGCGTTCCTGACCATCCGGCCTGAGGATGCGGTACTCGATCGGCGGAGGCACGATACCGCGCCGGGCGAGCGCAGGCTTGGACATCAGTTCGTCGCGATCGGCGGGGTGCACGAGGGACGCAAGCGCTTCGGCAGAGGGAATAAAATGCTGCGGATCGACACCGTAGATCCGATAGGTTTCGTCGGACCAATCCCATTTGTCAGTACGAAAATCAATTGCCGCACTTCCGGTCGCTGCGACCTGCTGCGCCGTACTGAGGAATAGTTTGCTGCGCAGCAGCGCCTGCTCGGCACGGCGCCTTTCGGTTATGTCAGCGACAAGCGCACAAACAAGTCCCGCCTGTTCCGCCTCGTGTTCTGCCAGGGGCGATATGTCCACTGAAAGCCAGCGTAGTGGACGGTCCTTGCGGCGCCGAAATCCGAGCACCTTGCCGCGCACTGGCCGACCACGTTGGAGGTCCAAAAAGGACGACAGCTCTGTGCCTGCAACCGCATTGCCGCCGGAGTCGTAAAACTGCCAGCCAGCCGCACGGGAAAGAGGGCCATGTATGGCGTCGGGTGGCATACGCAGGACCCGCGCCGCTGCAGGATTGGCTTCGACAATCGTTCCCGATCCGTCGACGACAATGATTCCCTGGTTCAAGGTCTGGAAGATCGTGCTCAGCCTGGCTTCACTCTTTTTCAGAGCAAGTTCGGTCTGCTTCTGAAGGTTGATGACACGAAAGAAGATCATCAGACCTTCTGTCACTGGCACAGCCTTGACGGCGTACCAGTTGTTGAAAGGCGCGAAATAGCCTTCATAGCTGCCGGTAATGCCCTGCGTCATGCTGCGGCGATACAGCGTTGCGAAGGGGGTGCCCTCAAGTTCGGGAATTGTCGCCCAGAGCGTTTTGCCTTTGACGGCACCAATCTCCGCCACTGCTGTCGGATTGAGATCAATAATCCGCCAGTCCTGATCCAGGACGATGACGCTATCCGACATGTGCTCGAGCACAACCTCACACAGACGGCCGGAGGGGAGTATAGGAGCGGTGTAGGTGGGAGGCTTTGGCGCCATGTGCGTCCTTCCGGCGGATTTGCGGAATTTTCCGACCGCTTCCCGCCTCGTCCATGCGGTGACAGCGCACTGCGCCAATATGCGCGTGCGGTCACGCTTTCTTAACCTATGACCTGTCCCGGTCCGTCATCCCGGTAATGAACCCATTCTGTGGCACAGGTTCCGACACAATCCATCGCGCAAATAACGAAGCATGGCAATGCGGGAGGCAACAGGTGGCGCGGGCATGTCGAACGTCAGCAGTTTCCTGGCAGGGCACCTACTCCTGCCGCCGCCGACACGCCCATCCGTGTGACCTGTTAACCTTGGTTTTAGAGTTACGGGA
>JAGWRJ010000084.1 GCA_028869725.1 Alphaproteobacteria bacterium
CCATATCGGTGCCCGGTTTGTACTCGGTGTCGATCGCATCTGGTGCAAAGGGGTCGAACAGGTCCATGGGGCGAAAGACTAGTCCTGCTCCCCAGGTCAGAGCCTGGCGTCCGAGCTTCAGCACAACATGGGTCGAGCTGTAGGAGACGGACAGCCGGTCAATCCGTTGTGTCGCAATGACATGTTTCTGTGCGAGAAATTGATCACTCAGGTTCAACCACGTCCGGGGCGGAGCGGGCGGCAGGAGCGAAAGCGGGCTGTAATCAGGTGCTTCCCCCCAGGTGACGCCGACGACATAGGCAGCATCGAAGCGCCAGGAACCGATATGCGGAGACCAGGCAAGGCGCAGGTCTCCTCCTGCATCGTTGCGGCTGCGTACGCCCAGGTGGGCAGCAAGGCTGTGTGCATCTTCGCTGGCGTAGACATCCTGCAGCTGCAGGCGTCCATGAATGCCTGCGGCGACGGCTGGAGCGGCGGGAATGGCGAGAGCGAGGGCCAGTGCTGCCGCAGCGCGCATGCTAATCTACCAGATTGGCGCGCCGTTCATCGCTTGCGATGCGCCCATCGGTGATGACGATGTGACGGCGGGTACGCTCGATCACTCTTGGATCGTGCGTGGCCATCAGAAAGGTGATGCCAGATGTCCGGTTCAAATTCTTCATCAGACTGATCAGGTCTTCGGCCGTACGGGAATCGAGATTGGCGGTGGGCTCGTCCGCCAGTACGATCGCTGGCTGGCTGGCCAGTGCGCGCGCCACGGCCACCCGCTGCTGCTGGCCGCCGGACAGGCGGGCCGGCCGACGGTCCTCAAGACCCTGAAGGCCGACCTGGGCGAGCACGTCACGTGCCCGCTGCCGCCTCTGCCCCCGGGATACACCCATCAGCTGCAGGACGAATTCCACGTTCTCAACCGCGGAGAGAACCGGAACGAGATTATAGGCCTGGAACACGAAGCCGATTTTTCTGAGGCGCAGATCGGCCAACTGGTTGGGGTTGAGCTGGGTAATTTCTTGACGGTCGATGGTGACAGTACCGCGGCTGGGCCGATCGAGGGCGCCCAGGATATTGAGGAATGTTGTCTTGCCGGAACCGGAGGGGCCAGCCAGAGACGCGAAGTCGCCGCGGTCGATGTCGAGATCGATGCCCTGTACTGCCGGCACGTCAATCATGCCTTGCCGGTAATGCTTGGTGATGGCGCGACAGGAAACAATAGGGCTCATAAATCCAATCCTTCCGCTCAGCTGCGGCCCATGGCCTCGACCGGGCTTACCTTGGCGGCACGCCGTGCAGGCCAAAGTGTTGCGATCACGCCCGCACCCCAGACGATGGCGCTGTACAGAACGAAGTCCCTGACATCGACATGAGGATGCAGTACACGGCCGGCTCCCACGAGTTCGGCGCCACGGCCAAGGAAACCAAGATCAATGCCGTCCGGAACGGCGGCGATGCTGACCGTGGCAAAAGCGATACCGAGAACAATCCCGACGCCGATCAGCAGCGTCGATTCGAGCGCGACCTCATAAAGAACAAGCCGCGGGCGCATGCCCAGTGCCTGTAACAGGCCAAACTCATGCACCCGTTCGATCACTGCCATCAGTTGGGTATTGACGATGCCGATTGCCATGAGCGCAAACATCACCCACAGCCAGATCAGGATGAACGAGCTGAAGAATGTACTGACCGCATAGGCGAGCGGCGCCAGGGTCTTCCAGCTCTGTATGTCGAGCTGGGGTGCCGCAGCCTTCAACGCCGCGACGAGCTGCGGCAGATTTTTGCTGTCTCTGGCGTCGAACGCGATCTCGGAGACGGCATGTCCGACCCGGGTTAGCGCCTGCGCCGGAGCTATGCCGGTAAAGGTGAACTCGTCTTCGGCCTCGCGGCTTGCTCCATAAAGCCCGATCACCTCAAATGCTCGTTCGCGAAGATGTCCTGTGGCATCCTGCGCCATGATGACGACACGCCTGCCAATCCGGGTCTTCAGGCGTCTTGCAAGGTCGCGACCGATCACGATGCCAGCATCGTCTCGTCCCGACACATAGCGGCCCTGTACGATGTCGTGTGGGATGTCGGAAACGGCGCGTTCGCGCTCAGGGACGACGCCGACCAGAGTGACGGGAAGCGTTTTATACTCGCTCTGCACGATCGCGCTGATGCGCAAGCGCGGGCTCCAGGCAGAAACCTGTGGCGAGGCAAGTATCCGTGCCAAGGCGCCCACGGGTTGCGGCATGTGATGGGCAGCGGTGGGATCGTCCAGATAGCCTCTGGCATGGATCTCGCCTTCTGCCGTCATCAGGCGCAGCGTGGTATTGCGGCTGGATTGGGACCAGGCCCGAAGCAGCACCGCGAAGATCAGGATTGACCAAAGACCAACACTGACGACGAGGACGGTGATCACCGTGCGGCGGGG
>JAGWRJ010000085.1 GCA_028869725.1 Alphaproteobacteria bacterium
CCCGGCCCGGGCGGCGAGCCACACCACCTGGCGGCCTCGCTCCGAAAGCGCCTGGGTCCATTGCAGCACTGCTGTGGTTTTGCCATAGCCCGCAGGAGCGCATACCGTGGTGACACGTGAACAATCCACCGGATCCAGCAGTTCAGCAATCCTTGCGCGGGCGACAAGGTTACGTGCAGCGCGCGGCTGCGCAATTGCTGTGGGAACGATTCCCATAGCCTACCTCCCTTGAACGAATCCGGTGATCGGATTTCCTATTGTGAAATATATTCTAGCGGGGTTGATACACTTCGGCAACAGATATTCCTACCTGTCGATAGGTGCCCAGCAAAGGGTTCGGGACTATCAAAGCTGCCTATCTTTCCTACCGAAGGCGATATGGATTTCGAACTACCCGAAGAGCATAGGGCGTTCCGCGACACGGTAAGGCGGTGGATCCACGCCGAGATTCCTAAATCTTGGGCCCGGGATCTCGAGCGAGATGAGCACAACTATCCCTTTGCTCTGTGGGACAAATTCACAGCAGCCGGCTTTCACGGCGTTGGCATTGCCGAGGAATATGGCGGCCAGGGTGGCGACGTCATTATGCAGATGTTGCTGGCTAGAGAGCTTGCTCGCCCGCTGGCGGGATTGGCTTGGATTTGGGGCATTACCTCCTTTGCTGGCTCGAAATCGATCGGGATCTACGGCACCGAAGCCCAGAAGAAAAAGTATCTGCCGTTGATCGCCACGGGCCAACTGAAGGCCGCAATCGCCTTCACCGAACCATCTGGTGGGACCGACCTCCTGGGCAGTATGCGAACGACCGCAGAGCGTGTGGACGGCGGCTGGCGCCTCAATGGCGAGAAGATATGGAGTTCCTCAGCCCATGTCGCTGATTATCTCCTGTGCCTCGCGCGCACCGACAAGACCGTCCAGAAAAAGCATCAAGGCCTCACCCTCTTTTGGGTCAAAACCTCGACTCCTGGCATAAAGATAACGCCCCTGGCCAAGCTCGGCATGCGTTCAATGGGCTCGTGTTCAGTGCATTTCGACAATGCCGTCGTGCCCGACGAAGACGTCCTCGGCGAGCCCGGCCGCGCCTGGTACACGCTCCTGCCGACGCTAAATAACGAACGGATTATGGTCGGCGCCTTCTGCCTGGGGGTCATCGACGGAGTACTAGAAGATGCGCTGGACTATATGAAACAGCGTCACGCCTTCGGCAAACCGATCGGTCAGTTTCAAATTTTGCAGCATTACGTGGCTGATATTGCGACGATGCAAACCACGACGGAATTACTCCTGCACTATTGCGCCGCCAAACAAAGCCGGGGTGAGAATGTCGGCAACGAAGCGAACATGCTGAAGCTAACGGCATCTGATAATGCAAATAAGGCCGCGGATCTTGGGATCCAGATCTTCGGCGGCATGGGCTATTCCGCAGAGACAGATATGCAGCGGTATTGGCGTGATTCACGCCTGTGGCGGATCGGTCCCATCACCAACGAAATGGTGCGCAACAGCATCGCCGAAAATCTCGGACTTCCGCGTTCATTTTAAGAAGGACTGCCTCATGCGTGCGCTTGCTTTGAAGTCCGCCGATGGGTTGGACGCTGTTTCATTCGAAACCATGGAAGCGCCCCAGCCAGGCAGAGGAGAAGTACGCGTAGCCCTCAAAGCGGCCGCGCTGAACCACCGCGAATTGTGGATTATCAAGGGCCAATATCCAGGCATGCAGCTGCCCACCACGCTTGGGGCCGATGGTGCAGGCGTGGTTGAGGCCGTTGGAGACGGGGTCGACGGCTCGCTCGTGGGCCAGCATGTCGTACTTTATCCGGGGCTTGGTTGGGGCGATGATCCTCGCTATCCGGCACAACAATTTGGTCTGTTGGGCATGCCCGGCCCAGGGACCATTGCCGAGCAAATAACGGTCGCAGCCGATAGTATCGTGCCCAAGCCGCCCCATCTCGATTTCAATGCCGCTGCAGCGGTACCCCTGGCAGGCCTGACCGCATGGCGCGGGCTTGTGACCAAGGCCCAGCTGAAGCCGGGCGAAAAGCTGCTGGTCACTGGTGCGGGGGGCGGGGTCGCCACCTTCGCGATTGCTTTCGGCGTCGCTTTGGGAGCTGAGGTATATGTCACCAGCGGTTCTGACGCGACGCTACAGCAGGCGCAGAAGCTCGGCGCAAAGGCAGGCTTTAACTACAAGGACGAAGGCTGGCGCAAAGCGCTACCTAAAGCCTCTGGCGGCCTCGACGTGGTATTCGACGGCGCACCTACTAGTGGCTATGCCAATTACGGCCGCGCGCTAAAAATGGGAGCTCGTGTCGTCGTGTATGGCTCGACCGGCGGAATGAGCTTTCCGGTTAACGCGCCTGAACTGTTCCTCAAGAACGTTTCGATTATTGGCACCAACGTTGGAAATTTAGCAGAATTCCGGGCGATGCTCAATTTCGTTGCCGAAAAGAAGCTGCAACCTGTTATCGACCGCACCTTCCCATTCGATCAGGCCAAGGAAGCACTTGCATATCTTCGGGATAGTCATGCCTTCGGCAAAGTAACGATAGCGATATGAACTCGGATTTATTCGACCTGAGCGGTAAGACCGCACTCGTTACGGGCGGCGCGCAAGGTCTCGGCCGGATGATTACCGAAGGACTGCTGCGCGCTGGTGCACAGGTAGCATTCACCTCGCGCAAGGCAGACATATGCGAGACAGCAGCCAAGGAAATGTCCGCACTCGGCAGCTGCATACCCTTGGCAGCCGACCTTTCTAGACTCGATGCCGCCGTCGACCTTGTTGCCCGTTACCGCGAACATTGCGACCGCCTCGATATCCTCGTCAACAATGCGGGGAAAACGTGGGGCGGCAGCATTGAGGACTTTCCGGATAAAGCCTGGCCTAACGTCATGGCTGTGAATGTGCAAATCCCATTTAAGCTGGTGCAGTTGCTGCTGCCCGAATTGACCGCCAGCGGCATGGGCGCG
>JAGWRJ010000086.1 GCA_028869725.1 Alphaproteobacteria bacterium
ATATCCGGGATTTTACGCCTACTATTATCGCGACCGTCACATGAGCTCGGCTACACGCGCCCTCGTATCGGCTCTCCGCGCGCAGCCTCGGTGAGTCGGCGCGCAAGAGTCGCTCGGACCGTCCGGAAAACCGAAGATCGATCCCTTACATCCGTACAATCGCCCACGTTGCGGGCGCTTCGCTCCCACTTGCCAGAACTGAGTCGAGCTGCGCCAGAAATTCAAAGTGGTCCGCAATAAGATCAAAAGGCTTCGATCGCCTTGTTTCACCGCGCGGGTTTAATGCACACTCTTCGGTCAGACAGGCGCAAAGCCGCAGTTCACCGACCCGCGCACAGCAGCTGTACTGACGCCGTTCAGAGACGGGCTCTCAGAACGGGGAGCCGGCGCATCATCTGAAATGAAGTCTAGCAGTGCGAATATTGCTGACGCTGCCAGTCTCCCGCTTATTCGATGAAATCAAGCAACAGTTTCGCGAGCTGAACAGGCTGCTCCTGCTGTATCCAATGGCCAGCGCCGTCGATGAACTCGATACCGGCGAGTTTTGTCGTCCCCTTCGTCCGCATCAGATCGAGTGCGCCCGGCGCGGCATAGGGCCCCCAATCGCTCATCCCGCCGATGAAGAGCGACGGAACATCGATTGTCTTCCCCGAAAACAGCCGTAGCTCAGCGTTCAGTTTAGGATCGGAAAGGACTCGATATGCCTGAAGCGCTCCCTGAAACCCGGTCCGGCCATATTCCTCCGCATACACACCAAGTTCGGAATCAGTCAGCCATTGGCAGCTTACGACCTCTTCGACAGAAGGCTGGAAGGCCGCGACAGTCTCGGGCATCGTTTTGTCGATGTCCATGACATAGTAGGTGGGCATCTCCGCAAGGTCCGCAGCGGTTCCCCCCTTCAACGGATGCGGTTTGTTTCCAGGCCAATCAGCACTTTTAACGTGGTAAAATGCACGAAGAAACGCGGGCAACCCTTGAGGTGGGTGCGACAGGTCCTCGTTGGCCTGCCGTGTGGTGAGATAATGCTGATAATGCCTTCTGGGCGGATCGAGGCTCGCTAGCGCTTCGTCCACACTTTGACTCAGGCCGGGCGATGGAGGTTTTGGAACCTCTCTGTCAGCAGTATTGAATGGAAACTCGGGCGTACCGGGGAACGGCGCGCTGATCAGCGCTACATTTGGGAATACGTCCGGTCGGGCAAGCGTGCAATAAGCCGCCACGGGCGCGCCGAGATCGTGTCCAACGAGCATTGCCGTGTGCCTGTACCCTACCGCCGAAACCAATCCGAGCGCATCACGGGTCATATTTAAGAGGCTGAATGACTCCAGTGGCGCGTCATAGCCCTTCAACCAGCCAGTGGTTTGGCCATAGCCTCTCAGGTCGGGCGCAACGACATGATAGCCGGCGTCGGCCAGAATCGGGATCAGGTGGCGCCAGCCGTAAGCAAGATCGGGAAAGCCATGTAGAAGCAGAACCAACGGCCGCCTGAGGTCTTCGTAACCTCCTTCGAGAATGTGTACGTCGAGGTCGTTGACCCCACGGATCGTGCGTGAGCGAACACCCGCGGGAAGGGTTCCTGCGCCATACGGTATTTGCGTCAAATCTGCTACTCCCTGGAGCACTGTGAGGTGTTGTCTGGGTCAGAGTGTCGTATCGTTCTATCTGTCAGAGATCCGCGAGGTTGGCGAAACTCAGGTCATAAGAGTTGATCAGCGCGGCTTCGAGTGAACCGAAGACCACTTGGGTCTTTGGAACCAAGTGCAGAAACGTGCGGCGCACTTCAGCGTTCGTGATTTTTTGGGGGGCAGTCTGGCCCCGAATTGGCGAGCCGCAGGTCGAAGCCGAGTAGCGGACTCATGTCGACGCGGACATTAAGTTTCCTGACTCCGAGGTTAGATGATAACTTAAGCAATGAAGCCTCCGCAAAGCCTGCACCCGTAGCCCGTTCAGCCGGATTATGCCGACGGTGCGCTATGGCGGATAGGACTTAGATCCCTTATATTGCGCCACCATGCAGCGTGTCGGTTTCTACATCTTCCCGGACCACCAGATCCTCGATCTCGCGGGCCCTTTCGCGGCTTTCGAAACAGCTGCGCGCATGGCGGGGCAGGCGCTCTACAGACTCTCGGTTCTGTCGCGCACTGGCGGGCTTGTTGCTGGTCGTGGCGGCGCACCTGTTGCGACCCAGGTGGCCGGTAAGACGCGCATGGACACCCTCATTGTCTGCGGCGGCGAGATTTCGTCGATGCTGGAACCAGGTGAAGTCCAGACAGTCGCGCGCCTTGCCGACCGGGTAGCGAGGATCGCCAGCGTATGCACCGGCGCCTTTCTGCTTGCCGAAGCCGGCGTGCTCGATGGAAGACGCGCGACAACGCATTGGCGAGTAGCACGCCGGCTGCAGCAGAGTTATCCCTCTATTGAGGTCGATGCCGACCGGATCTTCGTAGAGGATCGTCACGTCTGGACTTCAGCCGGGGTTACGGCGGGCATCGACCTGGCCTTGGCGCTGATCGAGGCGGATCACGGCACAGAACTGGCGCGGGAGGTGGCACGCGAGCTCGTTGTCTATCACCGCCGCGCCGGAGGCCAATCCCAATTTGCGCCGATCTCTCAGATGGAACCCGAGTCAGATCGAATCAGGATTGCGCTCTCGTTTGCGCGCGATCACTTACACGAACCTTTGCCGATTGAGCGCCTCGCCGATGCTGCCCACCTCAGCGTCCGCCAGTTTGGGCGGGCTTTTCGGCGCGAGACAGGTGAAACACCAGCCAAAGCCGTTGAGCGGCTTCGTGTGGAAGCCGCCCGTATCCGATTGCAGGAGGGCGCCGAGCCGATCGAGATGATCGCTCAAGCCGTTGGCTTCTCTGATCCCGAGCGCATGCGGCGCGCCTTTGTCAAACTGTTTGGGATGTCACCGCAGGCGATGCGTCGTCTGGACCGGTATGGGGCGGCAATCACACCGTCCGCTTGATCACATTCCAAAAACTATCGATTCATTTCCAAATATTGGCATGATCTGCAGCAAAATCTGCAAAGGAACGCGGCGCGCGGCCGGATAGCTCTTTGACCGCATTCGTCGTGCGTGCCTCGTTGCCGCTGGCCAGAAGGGCATCTAGCCGCGCAAGAAATTCTGCGTAATCGGCATCGAGGCCAAAGGCGGTGAAGCGCCTTGCCAGCTCGGCCGGTTCAAGTTTGACGTGGGAAATCTCGCGCCCCGCATGGGCCGAGATCAGATCTGCCACCTCATCGTAGGTGAGGCTGCTGGGCCCAGTGAGGACAATGCCGTTGTTGAGCGCGGTTTCGCGAGCAAGACACGCTGCGCCGACCTCACCGATATCAGCGGCATCAATGAAGGCTACCGCCGCGTCACCGGTGGCGGAAAAAATTCGGCTCTCTTTTCGAATGGTGTCGCCGTGATGGCCTTCGGTGAAGTTCTGCATGAACCAGGAGGGTTGTAGCACTGCCCATTCCGGAGCTGTCTCCGCGAGAATGCGATGGATTTGGCCCATCGCAGGCCCGTCGATCGGTATGGCCGAGGAGCTCAAGAGGACAAAGCGCCGAACGCCGCTATCGATGGCTTGTGAAATGAAACCGGACATGGCGGGCACCGGGTCCAGCACACCGACCGGGGCGACGAGATAAGCTGCGTCGACCCCGGCCAGTGCTTCGTGATGCGTATTGCGATCCATCCAGTCGAATTGTACTGCTGTTCTGGAGGGGGTGCGCGCGGCGATGCGGTATCGGATGCCTCGCCTCGCGAGTGCTGCTGCCACAGCGCGGCCGGTCTTGCCGGTTCCGCCGGTCACGAGAATGTGGGAAGGGGAAGTCATCTTTAGTGCAGTCCATCGTTGATCGAATGGATGAATTGCTCAGCGCTCCCAAACGCCTGCATCGCCACCAGGGGGTTCCAGAAATCCCGATAGACGAGGATTTTACCCGCCGCGTCGAAGGTGAGGAGCGCCAGGTAATGCTGATTGTAGGGCAGACCGGTTTGCAGCGCCGTTCCCTTGCAGGTGAACTCGACCACTGCTTGCTGGCCAGACGCGTCGGAGTAGGCGGTCAGGACGTCGAAGCGGCGGAAATCGAACTTGTCTGGAAAGGAAGCCATGTAATCGGCGATCGCCGATTTGCCTTCGACCTTCGTAACATAGCCGGCGGGGGCGAATGGGAATTCGATGCGTCCGTCTTCCGCCCAGTGATCAACCCAACCATCGACGTTCTTGACCAACAGGCAATTGAGTGCCGTTTTCAGCCAGGCTTCCAAGTATGCATTCTCTTTGGACATTGTGGCACCTCTAAAATCACAACGCTGACCTTGCCACGCCGTGATACTGCGATGGACAAGGGGGGCAGGTTTGTAACTAAGCGCTTAGGTCGGCATCTCCCGCACATTGATCCGTCCCGAGACTGAACTGCATTGGGGCGGTAGTGCCGCCTCGATCATGACAAAACCACGCGGATGCATCGCATTGGCGTAGACTTCACACACGGTGGCCCGAACCTGAACGCGAGAAGGGGAGGGGTAAAGGACATTGATCCCTCGAAATACGCCCTTGCATGTGGATCGGCCCGGAAAAGGAACCTCGCTGTAAAAAGGCGCTACGCATTGAAACGGCGGCATTAATCCCACAAGGCCAGGGGGATCAACCCGCGCCGAGCGACGCCCCACCTCAAGCGGAGATTCCATCGCCAGATCAAACCCTTATAGCGTTTAGGCAATGGGCTCCTCATTCGGTGCTGATTTACACCCGAGGCTACGCGGTCGTGCGCGATGCAGACGCTGTTGGGTTGG
>JAGWRJ010000087.1 GCA_028869725.1 Alphaproteobacteria bacterium
GCGGCATCGAGTTCAATGCTGCGGCTGGCAACGAAGAACAGGGTTGCGGCCACGATTAGACTCAGGGGCGCGCAGAGCAGCGTGTAGCGCAGGGCACCGGAGCCTAGTCTTGCGTGCAGACTGTCGTTCAACCAGCCGATTACGAAGGGGCCGACGCCGCCTCCGAATACGGAGATCGTGAAGCCGGCGACTGCCATCACGGAGGCGCGCAGATCAGTCGGCGCGATCGAGATGGCCGACGCCGCGGTCACCGTCGTCAGGCCGCCGGCCGAGAGGCTGTAGAGCACCATCAGCGCGATCGCGACCTGCGTAGAATGGATCAGCAGAGATGCCGCGAGGGCGGGTGCCGAGGCGATACACATCGCACAGCAGTAATACATGCGCCAGCGCAGGCCCCACCGGGCCAGCCGGTCACTCGCAATGCCGGCAATCAAATTCGACAGGACGCCGCCGACGCCTACGATTGCGCCGAACACCGCGCTCATCTGGGTCATCGACAGTTGGTGGATACGCATCAGGAAGGTCGGCGCCCAGTTGAGCCAACCAAGAAAGGCGGCGCTGAGGAAGATCATTCCGACCATCAGCGGGAGCAACGTGCGTATCTGCGCCAACTTCTTTGCGCTCTCGACGATGCCGGCGGGACTGGGTGCGTCTTGGCCGCTGTCCTGCATGCCGCGCTGCGGCTCGGGCACGGTCCACAGGATCGCCAGCGCAGCCATTAGGCCCGGCAGCCCCACCGCCATCATCGCTACGTGCCAGCCGTAGCGATCATTCAGGAATCCAGCGAGGTAGGCGCCGACCGAAAAGCCTAAGGCTGAGCCTATGGTGACCACGCTGATCGCCGTGCCGCGCCGTTCTGCCGGATAGATATCCGCCAGCATCGATAGGCTGGTGGGATTTTGAACAGCTTCGCTGCCGGCCACGCCGAAGCGCGCGAACAGCAATTGCAGATAGGTCGATGCGAAACCGCAGAGCGCTGTCATTGCGCTCCACGCGGCGAGCGACACGGCGAGAAGATTGCGGCGGTTGACGCGGTCGGCGAGCCAGGCCAGCGGCAGAGCGGCGGTGGCGTAGACGAGCGCATAGGCGGTGCCTGTCAGCGCTCCCATCGCCGCATCGGAGACTCCCAGATCCTTCTGGATCGGCACCAGTAGAACGGCGAGAATGTTGCGGTCGGTGGCCGCAAGGAACGCGACGACCGCCAGCATGGTTGTGGTCCAGACCCGGCGTGCGCGGGAGAATTCCGACACCCGCGATTGCGCCGGCCGGCCGACCACGCCCAACTCGATCTCGGCGGCGCTCTCTGGCATCCCTCGGTTCTCCGTGGCGGCCCTTTTGTCGGGCTCTGTGAATCAAACGTCGGCAGGATCTGGACGGGTCGATCTGGGGTCTGTCCGCGCCGGAGGTGACGAATAATCGGCCGCGTGCGCTACATGTACAATCTCGCCGGCACGCAGGAGCTGTGCTGGTGCCGCATTGAATGCTGGGCGGACTAGGCGGTGGGAGGCAGGCGCACCGCCTAAAACTGGCTTTGGGGCGTCCGCACGATCAGTCCGTCGAGTGCGTCGTTGATCCGGATCTGGCAGGACAGGCGGCTCTGGGGGCCACCGTAGAGAACGGTTTGCAGCATGCCGTCCTCGAGTTCGGACTTGTCACCGATACGCCCGGCCCAGGCTGGATCGACATAGACGTGGCAGGTGCCGCACGCCATGGCGCCGCCACATTCAGCGACGATGCCCGGTACCCGGTTCGCCACCGCGCCTTCCATGAGCGATAGCCCGGCGGCGATGTCAATCGTGCATTCGCTGCCGTCGAACGCAATGAAGGTTACTTTGGCCACGTTGCGTCTGTCCACCTCAGGCCGCAATCTTGCGCGGTTCCATGTTCAATAGAAGGCGCGTGATGTTCATTACGCTGCCACCGCGCATGGCTGGCTTGTTGTCCGGCGCGAGCGAGAACGCGCCGATATGATCGAACCAGGTTTCGTACATGATGCGCAGTTCGAGGCGAGCCAGATGCATGCCCAGGCACAAATGGTTGCCGCCGCCGAAAGCCATGTGGCGGCCGCCTTCGGTTTCACTGTGGGGATCATTGCTTCCACCCCATAGCATGCACCAGACGAATTCGCCGGCCCTGATCTTGACCCCGCCAAGTTCGACGTCCTTTGTGACGAGACGACTGGTGTTCACAAATGTATAGAGGCGCAAAAACTTCTCGACCGCATCTGGAATCTTGCTGCGGTCATTGCGCAATTGCTCCTGCAGTTCCGCATCTGCCGCTAGATGCCGCATTCCGTAGGCCATGGCATTCGTCACAGTGTCGAGGCCCGCGAGGAAGAGGAGGAAACAGAGAGACATCATCTCCTCGTGTGCAATGGGCCGACCCTGGATATTGTCAGCCAGGAGCTTGCTAACGAGATCGTCCATCGGATTTAGCTTGCGTGCTTCGATCAGGTCGGCCAGCACACCCATAATCCGCATATGGTTGGCCATCGACGCTGTCGGGTCTTCGCCTTCGGCCGGTGGCGTCAGTGCTGCCATGACGAGTGCGCGAAATTCATCGAACCGCTCTAGTGGAAGTCCCATCTGCTCCATGAAGACCGAGATGGGCATCGGCTCGGCGACATCCTTGAGGAAATCACAGCTGGTGCGGCCATCAAGCTTGCCGATTAGCCGTTCTGCCCAATCGCGCACAAAGGGCTCAAGCCCGCGCACTTGCGCTGGTCCGAAGTATTTGAGCAGCAGATGTCGCCACGGTGCGTGCTCCGGCGGGTCGAGTGAGAGCGGGATGAAGACTGGCCCTGTCTGTATCGGCTCGCCGTCCGCGTCGCGCCGTCCGCCGAGCGCCTTGCTCGAGAAGGTCGGGGCTTCCGAGAGAACACGCTGAATTTCTTCGCGCCCGAATACCATCCAGTGTCCGCCATTGCGCGGGGTGTAGCAGACCGTCGGTGCGCCATCGCGGATCTCCTTGATCCGCTTGAAGACGTCATATCTGAGCGCCGGATCGTTCATGATGTCGAAATCGATGACGCGGTCAGCGGGGACATGCGCCGGAATTGCGGGCGCGGTTTCAACTGTCATGTTTCGTCCTTCCGGTTGTGTCTGGGCTTCCATCCATCCACATACAATCTGCATGTAAGATTGTTGCAGTCTGACGAGTGAGTCAAGCTAAACAAGTTCTGATATACATCGCTTCTGCGGACCCTCCTGCGATGGCGCATGGGCGCCTCCTGTCTACAGTATTGTCAGGATTTGGCGGGCACTCTGAATGTGAATGGGGTTGCTATCCATCAGGACGTTGGCAGCATCCGGCTGATACCGGGTGCTACGCGGGCGTGGCACGTCTTTCCTTCACCTTGGGCCCAAAGCGGCATTTTGTGCCCATTTTGCTCTTTGTGTTGAACAGCGGAGGAGTGGGCGCGGGACCATACAGGGCGAGGACGAAGATCTTGCATGCATCCAGGGAAAATGAGGGGGCACTCGGCTTGGTCGCGCGGGCACGCAAATAATGTCGGCGGTAGCGCTCTCCAAGGCAAGTGAAGCACAAGGCGATGCAAAGATGCAGCGCCGCAGCGTTTGATCGCCCGTGCGGGCGGCCTGCTGGAATCTCGAAATGGAAAGGTGCGCAGGGCCCGCGCCGACGCCGCGAAAAAGAAAAAATCAAGGCGCGTGTAATCCACGCTGTTGTCGTGTCCGCGGTGCACGCTGGTCTAGCGACCTACGGGAAGCTGGTCAAAGGGTACATCTTTGTCGACACGAATGTCGCCCGGCATGCCCAGCGCGCGTTCAGCCAGTTGGTTGCGTAGGACCTCATCAGAGCCACCGGCGATGCGGAGCACCGCGCACCACAACATGGCGAAATGGACCGAATCCTGCGCCGGATCAATATCGTTGCCGGCAACAATACCGGCATAGTCCTCCAGTTCCATCGCATAGGCCGCCATCGCTTCCATATTACTGGCGCTGATGAGCTTGCCTAGCACCGCATTCGGACCCGGGCTTTCGCCGCGCGAAACTGCGGTCATGTTGCGGTAGCGGAAATTCTTCAGTCCCTGCTCGATGGCATAGAAGTGTGCAAGCTTCTCGCGTACGGCGGCATTAGCAAGACCTTGGCCCTCATGCCGTGCGGCCTTGCGTGCCAGCGAATAGAGCGCCTTGAAGCCAGAGGCTTCCGCGCCGCTGCCACCGCCCGAGCCGACGCGCTCGTTCATCAAGGTCGTCATCGCGACCTTCCAGCCGCCATTGATCTCGCCGAGGCGGTTGGCATCGGGAATGCGCACATCGGTCAGGAAGACTTCGTTGAACTCGCTGCGTCCCGTCGGCTGTCGGATCGGCCGTACCTCGATCCCGGGTGTTTTCATGTCGACGATGAAATAGGTCAGGCCCTTGTGCTTGGGTAGGCTTGGATCAGTGCGTGCGATCAAGAGCCCCCAATCCGCGACATGCCCCCATGAGGTCCAGACTTTCTGGCCATTGACGACCCAGTCATCGCCATCGCGCACGGCCCGCGTCCGCAACCCGGCCAGATCCGAGCCTGCTGCCGGCTCGGAGAAGAGCTGGCACCACAACAGGTCGCCGCGCATTGTCGGCGCTGCGAATTTCTTGAACATCTCTATACTGCCATGCATCGAGATGGTCGGTACGGCCATGCCCACGCCGATACCGATGAATGCACCGGACGGGATGTGATAACGTCCTTCCTCCTCGGCGAATATTGCGGCTTCCATCGGTGTGCCGCCGCGGCCGCCGACGGCTTTGGGCAGGGCGATAGCGCCGTATCCGGCATCCATCTTCTTCGCCTGCCAAGCCTTGCCCAGTCTGACCAGTGTGTCGTCGTCGCGCGGCGTGGCCGGTCGTTGTTTGTAATCCTGTGCGTTCTCGGCGAGCCATGCGCGGGCCTCGGTGCGGAAGGCGGCTTCTTCGGGTGTGTCATTGAAGTCCATCGTCGTCCCCGTTTCAGGCGATCTGCTGGCGTTGTTCGAGCGCGTTCATCAGGCGCTCGGACCAGGTGCCGACCGGGCCCAGCGACAGGGCCAGAAGCCGCGCGCGACGATAATGGAAGTGCGCATCGGCTTCCCACGTATAGCCGATGCCGCCGTGGACATGCAGATTCTCCCGGCTCGCGAATTCATAGGCCTCGGTCGCGCTGATCCGTGCGGCCGCAGCTGCCAGCGGCAATTCTTCGGGCGCGCTCTCGAGCGCCCAGCCGGCATACCAGGCATTAGAGCGAGCGATCTCATTCTTCGCCAGCATGTCGGCAAGCTTGTGCTTGATGGCCTGGAAGGCCGCGATCGGCCGGCCGAAGACAAGGCGCTCAAGCGCGTAGTCACGCGCCATTTCGAGGCTCGCATCGGCCCCGCCGATTTGCTCGAAGGCGGTATAAACCGCAGCGCGATCCAGAAGCCGGGCAAGCGCATCCTCTCCGTTTTGTTCCGAGCCCAGTACTTCGGCCTCAGCATTGTTGAGCACCAACCTGGCAAGTGGGCGGAAGGGATCGAAGCTGGATACGGGCTCGACACGTACGCCATCCGCCTTCAGTGCGAGCACGGTGAGGACGATGTTGCCGGCTGCGGTTCGTGCCGCAATGACGGCGATGTCCGCATCCGTTGCGTCCGGCACAGGCAGCTTTGTGCCTGTGAGCCGCCCATCCTCACACCTTGTTGTGATGTCGACCGCGCGGCCGCAGAACGGTCCTTCAGCCAGGGCAAAGGTACCGACCTTCTCGCCGGTGGCAAGCCCTGGCAGGTAGCGCTGCCTCTGCTCTTCGCTGCCGGCGAGCTTGATCGCCTCGGTGGCCAGGAACACGGACGACGAGAAGGGTAACGGAGCGACCGCGCGCCCAATTTCTTCGGCAATGACGCAAAGATCGAGCTCTCCGAGGCCAACACCGCCATAAATTTCGGGAACTGCCGCGCCCTGAAGCCCCATATGGGCCGCCTCTTTCCACAGTGCGCGGTCAAACAAGGCACCGGCATCATGCATCTTGCGTAAGCCGGAATAGCTCACCTTGTCCCGAAGCAGGTGGCGAACCTGCTCACGAAGCATTTTTTGCTCGTCGGAAAAATCGAAATTCATCTGCGCCTTTCCCCGGATGGTCAGGCGGTAGCCCAGACTCCCGTTTTGATAAAATCTAACTTAGTTAGCGCAGTCCGTGCAACGGCCCGTTTTGAGGCCCCGATCCATTATCGGACGATTATGTTTGCGACGGTAATATAGGGGGATTTCTGCTGGCCGAGAATGGAGGACGGAATGTTGCGGCGCAATGCCACATTTTGGCAGGCAGCAGCCCTGAGCTAATCCGAGAGATTGAAAGGTAACTTGTTTATCTTAGTTGTGAGCAAGACCGTTCCGCGTTTTGCGTCTGATGAAGGGATATTCTCGATGAAGCGTTTTGCACTGCTGGCAGCTGCCTTCCTGTTTCCCCTGGCAGCTCTCGCTGGCCCCGCCCCTTACCACGCCACGCTCGTGAAGCCGATTGCCACATCGCGCGGTCTAATTATCGGCGGCACGATGTGGCATTGCACGGGTTCTTCCTGCCAGACTACCTCCCAGCCCGAAGGCGTTGGCACGATCCCGGCCTGCCATTCCCTTGCACTACAGGTGGGGCCGATATCGGCGTACGGCACCAAAGCGCATCCCTTCGATGTCCGAAGCCTCGCAAAGTGCAACGCCCATTAGTCACACACCGTGTCGCCAGCAGCGCTGTGGCCCAGATCTCTACCCCCCTGGAGTTCCCACGCGTGGCACGTATCGGAAAAATGTTTGCGAAGATATCTATCTTATCTCACCAGGAGAGACTTAAGCTGCTGCTGGCTCTCTAAACTACGGCTGCGCAGAGCCGCCGCCGTCAGAATAGCCGTTGGGAGGCAGC
>JAGWRJ010000088.1 GCA_028869725.1 Alphaproteobacteria bacterium
GCCCTGCGAACCTTCAACCCAACAGAATGCCAAAACTTCTTCGCACATGCCGGATACGACTTGGATTAACGGGAGTCTGCTCTAGCCTGGCATTATCCTTAATCATGTGAAGGGCAGTAGCGCGTTTCGCTGTACCGTTGGCCTCGCTCAGCCTCGCATGACGATCAATCCGTTGCGGTTCTCCATCATCAGATGGCCCATACGACAGAGGTCAGCCTCCTTGCCGGCGCCCTTTCGGAACAGCCGGGCATCAGGATCAATGGTCGAGGCACGGGTAACATTCTTGCGCACTTCGCCATGGAAGTCGCTCTCGGCATTGCCCTCCGCTGACTGTGCCCGAAGGCCGGTCATCCCTGGCCACAAAGCTCTTCATGCTGGCCCAGGCCTCGATCAGCGTGTCGTCGACCGAGAAGTGCTCGATGGGCAAGAGTCCGCGGCCCTGCGACAAGTTGAGTACACTGGCAAAGAACGTGGCGGCAATGTCACCGTCGAGGAGACGATCCCGGTTCTTGCAGAATACAGTGGCGTCCTAGACCTCATCGTCCATCGACAACCCCAAACCAGCGGAACAACATGTTATAGTCGAGCTGCTCGATCAATTGCCGTTCCGAGCGCAATGTGTAGAAGGCCTGAAGCAGGAGCGCCCGCAACAGCCACTCCGGCGGAATAGGTGGTCGGCCGTGGCGGGAATAAAGCCTGGAAAAATCGCGCGACAGATCCTTCAGCGCCGCGTCCACCAAATTCCGGACCGCGCGCAGCGGGTGATCCATCGGGATTCGCTGCTCGAGGCGCACATCGCTGAAATCCCTTCCGACCGCGGATCTCTTCCGCGCATTGCCGCCTTCAGTTCAAGGAATCAGACCTATGCATGTAACCACGCTAGGACACCTTCTTAAAACCACTTTTTCAGAAGCCCGCTAAGCGCCTTCTGATGTTGCCAAGTAGCTCGCTTGGAAGCTATCGGCAAAGGCGTCCCATCTGTCTTCGGACAATGCGGCCCTGACTTCTGCCATTAAGGATTGGTAGAAGGTCAGATTGTGCCACGTAAGTAGCATAGACGCGATGATCTCGCCGGATTTCACGACGTGGTGAAGATAGGCACGGCTGAATTGACGACATGCAGGACATGGGCATGAGGTTTCAAGCGGCTCAGGATCATCCGCATGTTTGGCGTTACGCAAATTCACTGTACCAAACCAGGTGAACGCCTGTCCGTTCCGCCCAGATCGGGTTGGAAGCACGCAATCGAACATGTCAATGCCCCTTAGCACCGCTCCCACGATGTCATCAGGCTTTCCGACACCCATCAGGTAGCGGGGCCGATCAATCGGAAGATGGCTCGTCGTGGCTTCGAGCGTCTCGAACATCGCGGCCTGTCCTTCGCCAACCGCAAGCCCACCGATGGCATAGCCATCGAAGCCGATCTGCCAGAGCTCCTGCGCTGAGCGCCTGCGCAAATGTGGCACCGTTCCACCCTGCACGATTCCAAAACATGCCCGTCCCGGAACGCGTACGAAGGCGTTCTTAGAACGTTTCGCCCAACGCATCGACAACGCGAGCGATTTTTCGAGAACGTCCTCGCTAGCAGGAAGTGCCGGACACTCGTCGAGAACCATCTGTATGTCGGAGCCGAGATCGTTCTGGATCGCCATCGCCCGTTCAGGCGACAGAAATTCCTCATGACCATCGATGTGCGAGCGGAACGATACGCCCTCTTCGGTGATTTTGCGCAGCTTGGACAGCGACATCACCTGAAACCCCCCCGAATCCGTCAGGATCGGTAGATTCCAACCCATGAACTTATGAAGACCGCCCAGTCTTGCGATGCGCTCCGAGCCCGGCCGCAGCATCAGATGGTAGGTGTTGCCGAGGAGGATGTCGGCCCCGGTTTCACGCACGCTCTGTGGCAGCATCGCTTTGACGGTCGCCGCGGTGCCGACAGGCATAAAGGCTGGCGTTCGGATGTCTCCACGAGACGTGTGGATTACGCCGGTGCGAGCCGCACCTGAGACCCCAGTCAGCTCGAAACGAAATTCGGTCATCGATACAATGCAGCCGATAGGTGCTGCGCGTGGAGGTCAGACACGATCGTATCGGTCCTCAAAGCGTACAATGTCGTTTTCACCCAAGTAGTCCCCGAGCTGCACTTCGATCACGTGGAGCTCCTCACCCCACGGATTTTCAAGGCGGTGGCGGGCGCCCAGCGGTATGAACGTTGACTGCCCCGTCTCAAGATCAACGATCTCATCATTTCGGGTGACCCGCGCCCGCCCACGCAGCACCACCCAGTGTTCGGACCTTTGATGATGAAGCTGAAGGGAGATGGCAGCTCCGGGAGCCACCATGAGGTGCTTTACCTGAAACCCCGCCTCCTGCCACAACGAATCATACCAGCCCCACGGTCGGTGGACCTTGGTATGGGCCTGGATTTCAGCGCGGCCTTTGTTTCTTAGGGTGTCAACCAACTGCCCGATTTCCTGGGCCCGCTCGAGCGGGGCGACGAGCGTCGCGTCCCGGGTCTGGACGACCATCATGCGCGAAAGACCTAGCGCCACCACGAGACGACCGTCGCTCTCTATGTGGTTATCGCGGCAGTCCTCAGCGTGAACCTCCCCGGACGTCGTGTTACCGAACTCGTCCTTGTCGAGAACCTCCCACAGCGCCGACCAGCTTCCGACATCAGTCCAACCAATATCGGCTGGAACAACCGCAGCCCGTGATGTTTTCTCCATCACGGCGTAGTCAAACGAGATCGAAGGGGCGCGAACGAGGCTCTGGCGATCAAGGGTCGTGACCCCATTTTTGACGATCGCCGCCCCAACTGCGGCACCTGCGGCGGATGCCACCTCCGGGCACCGTGTTTCCATCTCTTCAAGGAGCACATCTGCCCGGGCGACGAACATGCCCGCATTCCACAAATAGTTTCCTGCCTTGAGATAGGCTTCAGCTGCGCTGCGATCGGGCTTTTCGACAAAGCGCGCGACCTCATGAACCCTCGAGTGGGCAGGAAGCGGCGCACCCACTTCAATGTAGCCGTACCCTGTCGCAGGCTCATTGGGCGTAATGCCGATGGTCACGATCTTGCCTTCAGCTGCGGCGCCTGCCGCTGCCATCAAGGCGGAGCGAAGTCCTGCCGGGTCGCGTACGATGTGATCGGCCGGCATGATGGCAAGAACAGCGTCTGGTCCTTCCTTGGAGCGTACAAATTCCGCGACGGCCGCGATGGCAGGCGCGGTGTTACGCTTTTCGGGTTCGGCAAGAATCGCGAGCGGATGGATGCCCGCGCTCTCAAGTTCACGCGCTACCATGAACCCATGATCCGCGGAGCCCGCAATGAGCGGCGCGGAAAATCTCGCGTCGCCATCAAACCGGCATACGGTCTCGACCAGAAGCGAGCGCTCGCCACCGAGATTGAGAAACTGCTTGGGCAAGGCCGTGCGCGAGCGCGGCCAAAGACGGGTACCCGTCCCTCCCGCCAGGATCACTGGGACAATCTTCATTCGGACCCACTTGCGCAAACTCTCGCGCGCACTCTAACCAAATCAGGCACCTGGTAAAGCATGGCCGACATCAGCTCCCTTGCCTTCTGTAGAGCAGACAGGCGTCGCCATAGGAATAAAAGCGATACTTCTCGCGGACCGCCTCGGCATAGGCACGCTTCATGATATCAGTACCGGCAAACGCGCAGACCAGCATGAAGAGGGTCGAGCGCGGCAGATGAAAATTCGTGAGGAGCATATCCGCCGCCCGGAACTGAAATCCCGGGGTGATGAAAAGCCGGGTCTCGCTGTCGAAGGGCTCGATTTGCCCGCTTTGGGTGACGGCGCTTTCCAGCGTCCGTAGCGACGTGGTGCCCACCGAGACGATCCGTCCTCTGGCGGCATGAACCCGGTTCAGACGCTGGGCGACCTCGGAGCTCAGGACTGCCCGTTCGGCATGCATGTGGTGATGCGCGGTGTCCGACGCGGTGACAGGCAAAAACGTACCCGCCCCTACATGGAGGGTAAGGCGCTCGGTACCCACCCCGCCGCGCGCCAGCTCTTCAAGCAGCTCGGGAGTAAAATGCAGGCCTGCGGTGGGCGCTGCGACCGATCCCGGCTCGCGGGCAAACATGGTCTGGTAGTCAGCCTCGTCGCGGGCATCTACCGCGCGCTTGCCTGCGATATAGGGAGGAAGGGGGATTTCGCCGGCACGGGCGATGGCGGCATCAAGCAATGCCCCACTGACCGAAAACCCCAGCTCGGCTTCTCCTCCCTCACCCCGGCTCAGAACTTCGGCCGAGAGCTCAGAATTAAATGCGATCCTGTCACCTGGGTTGAGCTTCCTGGCCGGCCGGGTAAAGGCAAGAAACCGATCCTCGCCTTCGCGCTTGTGCAGCAGGACCTCGATCCTGGGTCCGTCCTCTGCCTCACCGCGAAGCCTGCGCCCCCGGAGCCTCGCCTTGATCACTTGGGTGTCGTTGACGACGAGGCAATCCCCAGATCCGAGATAGCGGGGAAGATCCCGCACAAGGGCATGTTCAAGCGCCCCATCCTCCCGGACCACGAGAAGGCGGGCCGCGTCGCGGGGTGCGGCCGGACGCACAGCAATGAGTTCGTCCGGGAGCTCAAAATCAAATTGGGCAACATCCATGGGCCCGGGGTTCTAGCTGCCCTGCGCCCGCTCCACAACGCCCCACTCTATGCCTCGCCTTCCCATCTCCTCAGCGCCGTCCACCCGCCCAGAGAGCCGAAGGTAGCAATTGAGCTCCGGTATCCCGCGCCACGCGCACACCAGGCGGGATGCACCTGATTGAGCCATTCAGAGATCTGCCTCAGCGACTGTGCCGCAACCGCCAGCCATGGAACTCTTCCCGCCAGTCTTCGGCTCATTGGCAGCAACCTGTTCCCTGCCGGCTTCACGCGCCCCCCGCGAACCCGAGAGAACGAGGAACCCGCCGTGCGCTTCTCCCCAAGCAAAAGCGTGTGGGTCATGGTGCGGATTACCCGGGCAGCTTTGGTCCGCATGGGCTTTGCGCGCCCCGAACGCCCACGCGAATGCGCGCGCCCGCCTCCTGCGTTCGGGGCGCGCTAAAGATGTGTGCTCAGCCGGATCTCAAGGAGAGGCGGGTGGCATTTGAAGGGCCTTTGCCATGCCCGCTCACCATGCGGCGCGAATGTGACGTGCATGCCCAATCCAGACGCCTCCCCACCATCTGTTTCCTACGACGGATCGCGGGCACTCGGGGCAAAGAACGACGAACACGCACACCGGGGTGCACGACGCACACTGAACCCACTCGGTACAGTCCGACGGATGAGCCCATCAGGAAAGGAGCCCTGAGCCCCGCCCCTTCGTTTTTTTATCGTCAGCCGAGTTTCTTCAGGACAGCTGCGATGATGCGATCCTGTGTTGCGGGATCAAGATCCGGGTGCATGGGGAGGCTGACAACCCTCTTTGCAATCTTCTCGCTCACCGGTGTGGGCGCACTTGGGAAAGCCTGATAGCCCTTCTGGCGCGAGAGCGGGATCGGATAGTAGACCGCAGTTGGAATGCCCGCCTCTTTCAGATCCTTCTGCAGCTGATCGCGGGCATCGACCTGGATCGTGTATTGTGCCCAGGTCGACTGCGCGCCCTCAATAATCCGCGGTATCCGGATCCGGTTAGAACTGGCAAAAGCCTGCTGATAGCGCTGCGCGACTTTCTCGCGCATCTCGATTTCTTCGGGGAATACCTTGAGCTTTTCGAGGAGGATTGCCGCCTGAATGGTATCGAGCCGTGAATTCACACCAATGCGTACATTCTCGTAGCGATCCGCGCCCTGGCCATGCATGCGGATGGAGCGCAGGAGCTCGGCAAGTCCATCATCATTGGTAAAGCTTGCGCCGCCATCGCCATAACAGCCAAGCGGCTTCGCCGGAAAGAACGAGGTCGCAGCCGCATCGCCAATACCGCCTGCTA
>JAGWRJ010000089.1 GCA_028869725.1 Alphaproteobacteria bacterium
GCTGGCGGGGGCGGTCAGAACCACAGGATCCAGATGGCAAAACCCAGCAGCAACCAGAACGGTACAGACAGCAGGAGACCATTCGCGATCGCTCGGGCCGGCCGGAGCCGGTCTGTTTCATCGAAGGGATTGCTTGCCAGCTTGGCGTCGGCAGGTATCGGCGGGGCCAGCCGGGCCGACTGATGCACTTCCACCGTGTGTGCCGACATCGACATATTCCCGTCTATCATGCGACCAGGTTCTGATTTGCCCGAGAGGTGGTCGGCCGCGCGAGTGTGCTTACCTTACAGCAACAGGTCGCATCGCGAACATGTTGAACAGTTTTTAGAGGAAGTGTGTGCGGCCGCGACCGAACTGTGCATGTCTTCCTCGTCGTCAATCTAACCGCGAAACGCTTGGAAGGCGTTCGTTGCGCCGGTGAGGTCGTCCAATTGATCAAGGAGCCGGACTGCAACGAGTTCAAGTGGATCGCGGTTTCCATTCAGGCCGTAGCCATCGCTATAGAGCCGGTTCTTGCGGCTCCGGGTGCGGAGCACCATCTCCGGATGCTTGATGAAATACTTGTTGATGGGATTTCGGCATCTTCGACTCCGATGGCTTCGGTTGAAAGCCATTCTGGGGCAGCGTGATTCGGCTGTTCGCCGGGCAGGCGATCGCGCCGAAACACAAAGTCGGTGACGACCTTAGCACTTAAGAAGATTATGGCAGCTATGGGCGCTCCCATAGTAGAACCGTGAAAATGTGGCGGTGGGTGGACAGCAATCGAAACTTGCCGTGTCGTACTGTTACGCAATCCAAGGTTGAAATACGGTAACTATCATACAAGTATCCTTTTCTTTCCCGGTGATGTATACACATTCTGAGATCTACTTGCAGCAGAAGAGCTAACGTCAGATCACCACATATGTGCAATTCGATGAGAAGTCGACCCGATGGACGCGCCGAAATTAGAACGAGAACGCCTCTACAGTAACATTCTGGCCGGGAATGTGACTGCGGTGCGCACCACCCTTAAAGCGGGCTTTGATGTCACGAGTCAGGATGCCAACGGACTGACTCCTTTGCACTACGCGGCGACCCGATGTACCGATGAACCCATTCCGTCGCTTTTGATCCAATTTGGAGCCAATCCCAACGCTCTCGATCGCAGCTTGCGCACACCATTGCACCTTGCAGTGATATTTCGGAATGCATCTGTGGTTCGTCTGCTTGTCGCCAATGGAGCCAATGTAAATGCAGTGGATGACACTGGCATGACGCCATACGACTATGGAAATGACGACATCCGTAACTTTCTTCGTCACCCTGACACAAGCATGGGCCCAGCGCCCCGACGCGAAGAAGGATCCCATCTCCCAAACCGTGGGCGATAGTTACTGGGTGCCCTAGCAAATCCCTTAAGCTGCGAGCACGAAATGTCGCTGATTATTAACGCGGCGTTTCCATCGCCTCTCAGCGAAGGCCCTTTAAGCCGTAAAGACAGGACAAAAGATCTTGAATGAACTCCTGGCC
>JAGWRJ010000090.1 GCA_028869725.1 Alphaproteobacteria bacterium
GGGGGCCCGTCTGATCATGCAGCACGGGACCATCGAGCAATCCTCGCAGCGGGGCGCAAAACTGTCGGTGCTCAAATTCAAAAGCTATGTCTTTGACCTCGACCAGTTTGCCAACGCCCAGTCACAGGGAATCCTGGAAATCCATGAGCGCTACCTGAACCAGTTGTTCTGGCCTCACCTGCCAGCCTCCCTGCCCCATCGCAAAAAACTGGAGAACATCTTCCTGGCGGAGGGCCACAACCGCCTTGCCGAACCACTCTACAGCCTTGTCTTTGCGCTGATCGCACTGGCGGCCGTGACCCAGGGACGGCGCGCCCGCGGCACCTATGCCTTGCGCCTGTTCCTGGCCTCGGCGCTGGCGGGAGGCATTCGCATCCTGGGCTATGGCGTGCAGGGGTTGGCCGCGCGAGATCCGGTCATGAACATCCTCATCTATCTGGTGCCGGTTGGCGCCATGCTCGCGACGGCGATTTATCTCAGCGGATGGCGCCCGATCCGGCGCCTGCCGCGCGCTATTGCGGAGCCCGCCGCGTGATCTGGTCCTGGACCCTTTACCGCTATCTCGCGCGCCAGTTCCTGATCGGTGTGGGCGTGGTCTTTGCCGGCGTCCTGTTTCTCGCCTGGTCAATTGCCCTCGTCGACCTGCTGAACCACACCGCCGGCAGGCACATGGACACGAGCCTGGTGATTGGCATGAGCCTGCTCGAACTGCCCAATCTGGGTCTTACCCTCCTGCCCTTTGCGGTCCTCCTAGGCGGGGTCTACAGCTTTGTACGCCTGTCGCGCAGCCAGGAACTTCTGGCAATCCGTGCAGCCGGGGTTTCAGCGTGGAATCTGCTCGCCCCCTCCCTTAGCGTCGCTGTTCTCCTCGGTATTGTCTGCGTGGTCGCAGTAACTCCGATTTCAGCCCGCCTCCTGCAGCAATATGCAAGCCTTGAAGCCAAATACCTGCGCGGCCAGGCTTCCCAGCTTGACGTATCGCGCAACGGGCTGTGGCTGCGCCAGGGTGACAAACAGCACCAGTCGGTGATTCATGCACTGCGGGTCGCCGATCAGGGGGTACAGCTCTATGATGCCATCATCTTTCTTTATGGACCAAACGATGTCTTTACCGGCCGCATCGATGCGCGCCAGGCGACGCTCAAGTCAGGCTATTGGGATCTTGATCAGGCTTACGTGAGCGATGCCGTAGGACACGTCAAATTTTATTCGGCCTACCGACTGGCAACGACACTGACCCCCGCGCATATCCAGGAAAGTTTTGCGCCCCCTCCCACGCTTTCGTTCTGGAACCTGCCACATTTTATTAGTGCAGCGCAGGCAGCAGGCTTTTCAGCAACCCGCTATGTGCTTTATTTTGATTCGCTGCTGGTACTTCCGGCAATGTTTGCCGCCATGGTGTTCATGGCGGCGAGTTTTTCCTTGCGCCTTGCCCGCCTGGGCGGCATCGGTCGGGTCATCCTTTACAGCGTGCTGTGCGGCTTTGGCGTGTATTTTTTCAGCGACGTCACCAAGGCATTGGGCGAGTCCGGAATTGTCCCGGTGGTCCTTGCGGCGTCCGCACCAGCTGCTGCAGCAATCCTTCTGGGTATGACGCTCGTCTTTCATCAGGAGGATGGCTGAACATGGCGCGCGCAAATCCGCTGCGCGCGGGAGCGAGCGTCATCGCGGTCATGTCGGCACTTCTTGCACTGCCGGCATGGGCCGCAGACGCGCCTCCCAACGATCGCGGCGACCAGATCCTGCTGAAAGCCGATCGCATCACCTATGACAGCACGCACGACGTGGTCACGGCCGAAGGCCATGTCGAGATCGACGCCAAGGCCCGGATCCTGTTGGCCAAAAAGCTCGTCTATGATGAGAAGTCAGGCCAGGTCACGGCCGAAGGAAAAGTCAGCCTTCTTGCCCCCAATGGCGATGTCGCGTTTGCCGATCATGTTGTGCTTACCCACGACCTGCGTGATGGCGCTCTGTCGAGCTTTCGCGCCCTGATTGGCAAAAGCGGACGCGTAGTGGCCAGCAGTGCACGCAAAGAGGGCTCTCTCGTCGTCGCGCGCAATGCCGCCTACACGCCGTGTGAGCTGTGCGTGCGAACTGGACACACCACACCAACATGGGCACTGAAGGCCAGCAAGGTGGTGTACGACCAAAGCCATCATCGCATTTACTATCACGATGCGCTGGTCGAACTCTGGGGCGTACCAGTTCTCTACAGCCCCATCCTCAGCCATCCCGATCCGAGCGTAAAACATCTCTCGGGGTTCCTGCGCCCCTCGGCCGGAACCTCATCTTCGCTCGGCTCATTTGTACTTCTGCCATACTACATCGCCATCAATGACACGCAGGATGCCACCATCGAACCCATGATTACGAGCCAGGCGGGCGAAATCGTGCGCGGGGAATACCGCCAGCGTTTCAATGATGGAGGTATGTGGCTGCAACCGGCCGCCGGCTATGCGCCGTCCAGTGGCAAATGGGGCTGGCAGAGTTCACTTTTTGGCGCAGGGCGCATTCCGCTGGGCGATATCTGGCATCTTGGCTACGGCATAGCGCTCACTTCAAGCCAGACGTTTCTAAAGCGCTACAACATCTCCAACGATGTCACACTCGACAACGACCTTTTCCTGGAAGCACTTTCCGGACGCAGCCGTCTGATGCTGAGCGGCTACTATTTTCAGGATCTGCGGGAAGGACGCGTCAGTCAAAGCGAGATCCCCTTCGTTTTGCCCGCGATCAATTACACTTATATCCCGCGCCATCCGGTAGCTGGCGGCCAGTTCCGCTTCAATGTCAGCAGCGCGAGCATCATGCGCAATGTTGGGGCCAATGACGAGCGCCTGTCGACGCAGGTTCGCTGGCAGCTACCGCTGATCACCCCCGACGGACAGCTGATCACCCTGACCGCCGACGCGCGCGCGGAGCTGTGGCGCGTAGCCGGCGACAAGGCTTATCCCAGTCTGGTGACAGACCTGCAGGGCAACCCCATTCCCGCCGGGGTGCATTATATCAACCGCGCCCAGCCCATGTTCGTTGCCGACTGGCGCTGGCCCTTCATCGCCGAGGGTCATCTCGGCCATTCCTACGTGCTGCAGCCCATCGCCCAACTGATCGCTGCGCCCTATGGCGGCAATCCCGCCGGCATACCGAACGAGGATTCCACTGATTTCGAACTCGACGATACGGACATTTTCAGCGCTGACCGGATGCCAGGCTACTCCCTGTGGGAAAGCGGCCCCAGGGCCAATGTCGGACTGGAAGCAGAAGCATTTTTCCCCGGTGGCAGCATCGAGGGCCTGGTGGGGCAGGTCTTAAGGCCGAAGGCGGACCGCATCTTTGGCGTCACCTCCGGTCTTTATGGCACGAATTCCGATATCGTTACCCGCTACAGGGTACGCTTTCTGCCCTATCTCAGCCTGACGCAGCGCCTCGATCTGAACCCCAAAAACGGGACCGTGGATCGCAACGAGGTGTATTTCGACGGTACCTGGGGCCGCTCGAACCTCGATGTCAGCTATATCCGGCTGGACCGCCAGGCGGTGAGCCTCGGGGCCCCACGCGAGGAAATCAACGGCGCACTGACCCTGGGAATCGGGACCCACTGGTCAGCCTTCGCCGCGGCCCGGCGCGACCTGCAGAATTCCCAGATGCTGGATACCGAGTTCGGCATTGGCTGGCAGAATGATTGCCTGGGCCTTTCGATCGCCTACCAGCGCCGCTACACGCGGTTCCTGGACGTCGCCCCGTCGACCTCGATCCTGTTTACCATCGTCCCCAAATTTGGCGGCGACTCGGACCAAAACGTACGTTTATTTCCCCGCAACGTCTTTGCCGCCCCGGTGCAGGCGGCGGCAGTGCCCTGAGTAACTCCCCGAAACCCTGGTATCGGCCCTGGACGCCTTGAAGCTGCCGCAGATTTCCTTATTCTGCCGCTGCGATCGGCCCCCGTGGTGGGGGAGGTGCGGGCTCGCGCCCGGTCCCCGTTCGTTAACCCGAGAAGAGTCGAAGAGTCGTTGACCCGTAATCCTCGCATCGCCGTCGTGGCCGGCTTTATCGGCATTGCTGTATGGGCGACTGCCGCGCCCCTTAATGCCGCAAGCAGCGCTGCCCCGAAGCCGACCGAGCTTGCCGCCAATGAGCCCGCCGGCACCTCCGCTCTTGCCGCAGACGCCAACCGGGACGAGACCCCCAAGCCTGCGCCGATCGAACAGGGCGACAGCGTGGCAGCCATCGTCAATGACACGGCCATCTCCACGCTGGATGTCGAGCAGCGCCTCAAGCTGTTCCTTGTGACCACGGGCACGCATCCCAACGCCAAGCAGATGAAGACCCTGCGGGCCGAAATCCTGAAGCAGCTGGAAACCGAACGCATTCAGCTTCTCGAAGCGCAGAAGCACAACATCACTGTCAGCGCCGGTGAAGTGGACAAGGCCATCGACCGTATTCTCGTGGAAAACCACATCAACAAGGCCAAGCTCGAAGCGACCTTCGCAGCAGCAGGTGTGCATATGTCCACGTTGCGTGGCCAGATCGCCGCCCAGATAGCATGGTCCAAGACCGTTCAGGGCCGCTACGGGGATGAAGCCGAAGTATCACCGGCCCGCATCAATGAAGAGCTGAGCCGTCTCAAGCGCAACGCCAACAAACCGCGCTATCAGGTCTCGGAAATCTTCCTGTCGGTCAACAACCCTGCGGACGCTCCGAAGGTCAAGACGGCGATGGAGGCCGTGCTGGCGCAGATTCATAACGGAGCGCCATTTCCGAATGTCGCGCGCAACGTCAGTGAAAATCCCACTGCGGCTGATGGCGGTGATCTGGGCTTTATCACCGCCGACCAGTTGCCGCCCTCGCTCGAAGACGCCCTCCTGAAGATGAAGACCGGCGAGATTTCTGCTCCGATCCTCGGTCCTGGCGGGTATTACGTTCTGGCACTGCGCGAGATCCAGGTTCCCAAGGGATCCAAGCTGGCGCAGGAAGCGCCGAAGGCCCCTGCCTACCCGCCCGGTGTGCTGCCGCTTGCCCGCGTGCTGCTGCCCATCGGCCCCAAACCACCGCCCACGCTGCTCAAAAATGCAGTCATGGCCGCCGAAGTGCTGCGCAGCCATATCGCCAACTGCAAGATGCTGCCGGATCTGGTCCAGCATATGCGCGGCGCGATTTACATGAATCTTGGTACGATGCGCCTTACCAATCTGAGCACGCAGATCCGCGACGCTCTGGCCAAAACAACGGCTGGGGAAGCAACACAGCCGTTCGAATCGAGCGCCGGCGTCGAACTCATCGTGCGCTGCGACAAGGCACCGCCCAAAGTGGTCACCTATGGTGTGCCCTCGCGGGATGAGGTTGCAAACCAGCTCTATCAGGAGCAAATGGCCGTGCTGGCGCGCCGCTATCTGCGCGATTTGCGCCGCAATGCCGATATCGAGACCCGCTGAGACGGCGCGCAGGCAGCAGGCGCCTGTACTCATCACCATGGGCGAGCCCGGCGGCGTCGGTCCGGAACTGGCGGTGCGAGCCTATGACGAGTTGAACGGGCAGATCGCCGGGCACCCTTTGCGCCTTGTCGGCGATCCTGATGTTTTCCTGGGCTGCGGCGCACAGAACCCGCGCGTCTTACTCGATAGCGGTCGGGCACCGGCCGGCCGCAGACCGGGCCATGCAGCCCCAGAAAATGCACAGAGTGTTGCGGCCGCGATCGCGTTTGCGGTCGCAGAGGTCACGGCGGGACGTGCGGCAGCGCTCGTCACGGGCCCCATCCAGAAGGAGGCGATGCAAGATGGCGGGTTCTCCTTTCCCGGCCACACCGAATATCTCGCCGCACTGACCGGCGCCCCACGGGCGGTGATGATGCTGGCGGGACCCTACCTTCGGGTTGTTCCGCTCACCATCCATATCCCGCTGGCCGAGGTGCCGGCGCAAATAACCCGGGAGGCAGTCACTCAGACCGCGCGGATTGTGCTTGATGCGCTGGTTCGTGATTTTGCCATCGTTCGACCGCGTCTGGCCGTTGCCGGGCTCAATCCGCACGCCGGTGAAGGCGGCCACATTGGGCATGAAGACGCGCTGCAGATACGCCCTGCCGTCGCAGCCCTGCAGGCAGAAGGTTACGATGTACGTGGCCCCCTGCCCGCGGATACCCTCTTTCACGCCGAAGCGCGCCGCCTCTACGACGCCGCACTGTGCATGTATCACGATCAGGCCCTGATCCCGATCAAGACCCTGCATTTTTGGGATGCAGTGAATGTGACTCTGGGACTTCCGGTCGTACGCACCTCTCCTGACCATGGTACGGCGCTCGATCTTGCTGGCAGCGGGCGGGCTGATGTGCGCAGCACCCTTGCGGCTATCACCCTGGCGGCTGAAATCGCCGATGCGCGGATGGACAATCTTGGCTGAACCGGATCTGCCCTCGCTGCGGGATGTGGTAGCCCGTTACGATATTTCGGCGCGCAAATCGCTGGGACAGAATTTTCTGTTCGATCTCAACCTGACACGTCGCATCGCCCGCGCTGCCGGACCTCTCGCGGACACAACGGTGTACGAGGTTGGTCCGGGGCCGGGCGGACTGACCCGCGCCCTGCTGGCTGAGGGGGCTGCCCGGGTTATCGCCGTAGAGCGCGACCGGCGCTGCCTTGCCGCCTTGAGCGAGCTTGCCGCAGCCTATCGCGACCGCCTGCTCGTGATCGAGGCGGATGCGCTTGAACTCGACGAAGTCGCCCTGCTTGCGGCCGAGGGGGTAACAGGAGCGGTGCGCGTCGCGGCCAATCTTCCCTACAACATTGGCAGCGCACTACTCGTCAAATGGCTTTCTGCGTCATCCTGGCCCCCGTTCTGGCAGAGCCTGACGCTGATGTTTCAGCGTGAAGTGGCGATGCGTCTTGTTGCAGCACCGCGCACGCCGGCCTATGGCCGCCTCTCTGTACTCAGCCAATGGCGCACGCAACCGCAGATTCTGTTCGACGTCCACCCCAGCGCCTTTACACCCGCGCCCAAGGTGACCTCGACGGTTGTGCGCATCGATCCACTGGCAGCTCCCCGGGCTCCCTGCCACTTGCGCGCGCTGGAGCAGGTGACTGCAGCCGGTTTCGGCAACCGGCGTAAAATGCTGCGCCAGAGCCTGAAGGCCCTTTATCCCGACGCCGAAGCGCAGATCCTGAGCGCAGGACTTGAGCCGACAGCGCGGGCAGAAGAACTCAGCATCGCCGACTTTGCCGCACTGGCGCGCGCCCTAGACGAGGCGCCGATCAGACGTTGAGCCCCGGGCCGGGCCGTGCCAGACTGACAAAAGATCAGATCTCAGGAGAGCGCGCGTCATGCTTAGCCAGGCCATCGTCGAGTTCGGAAAACCGCTTCAGGCAATTGAAGCCGCCACACCTGAACCCAAGGGTACCGAGGTTCTGCTCCAGGTCGAACACGCGGGCGTCTGTCACTCCGACGTCCATATTCATGACGGCTATTTCGATCTGGGCGGCGGCAACCGCCTGCCACTGGCGACGCTGAAACTGCCGCATACGCTTGGTCACGAAATTCAAGGCAAGGTCGTCGCCGTCGGCCCCGACGCCAAGGACGTAAAGCCCGGCGCGCGCTACGCCGCCTTTCCCTGGATCGGCTGCGGCGATTGCGCCGCCTGTGCCCGAAATGAGGAAAATCTTTGCCTCAAACCCCGCCAGCTCGGCTGCTCGTCCAATGTGCCTGGCGGATATGCGAGCCATGTTCTTGTGCCCCATCCCAAGTACCTGCTCGACTTCGGCAGTGCCGAGCCTGCCCTTGCGGCTGCCTATATGTGCTCGGGCCTGACCGCATTCGGCGCCATGAAGAAAGTCGGCAAGGTCACGGCAAACGATCCCGTGGTCGTGCTCGGATGCGGCGGCGTCGGCATGATGGGCGTGCAGTTCGCCAAAGCCCTTTTTGGTCGCGGTCCTATTGCCGCCGACATCGATACGGGCCGGCTCGAGGCGGCGAAGAAGGCTGGCGCCATTGCCGCCTACAACACGCGGGATGATGGCGTGGCCAAACGCTTCGTCGCCGAAACCGGCGGCGCCTATGCAGTGGTGGATTTCGTCGGATCCGAGCAGAGTTTTGCCTTCGCCAATGCCATCGTCCGCAAAGGCGGGCGGATCATCATTGTCGGCCTGTTCGGCGGTGCCATGACCATGCCCCTGCCGCTGTTTCCGATGCGGGCGCTGACCATCGCCGGCTCATTTGTCGGCTCTCTCCCCGAAGCCAGGGAAATGATGGACCTGGTGCGGGCCGGCAAGGTTGATCCCATTCCCTATCAGACCCGCCCCTTGGCCGAGGCCTCCAAGACACTCGACGATCTAAGGGCCGGCAAAATTATCGGGCGTGTCATTCTCACGCCGTGAGTACGCTTTAGGATACGCGTAGCCCGGACTGCAGCAAGGACGCCATTGCCCGTTTCGGAGCCTAGGCGACGCTGCGTTCGGGGCACTGTCTTGTGATCGCAAGGAGACAAGCATGGCTGAACCGATCCTCGAACCTGAGCTGCCGATTGTCGACCCGCATCATCATTTGTGGGATCGGCCGGCCGGGGTCCTTCGCGATCTGCCGCCCTTGCAGCACGGCTTCATGGACATCATCCGCAACACGCCACGCTATCTTTTTGACGAGCTGCTCAAGGACCTTTCGAGCGGGCACAACATCATCGCCACGGTTTATATGGAATGCGGCGCCATGTATCGCGCCGAAGGACCGGAGGCATTGCGCTGCGTCGGCGAAACCGAATTCGTCAATGGCGTTGCCGCCATGAGTGCAAGCGGCCTTTATGGTCCGGTGCGGGCCTGCGCGGGCATTGTTGGCCATGTCGATCTGCGCCTCGCAGAGCGGGCAGAAGACGTGTTGCGGGCTCATATCGCTGCTGGTCATGGCCGCTTCCGCGGCATTCGCCAAAGTGCCTCATGGTCGGCCGATCCGGCCGTATTGGGGCCGCTGCATGGTCGTGTTCCAGCCGGGCTCTATGCAGACCAAAGCTTCCGTTCGGGCTTTGGCCTGCTACACAAGCTCGGCCTTTCCTTCGATGCCTGGTTCGTCGAACCACAATTGCCGGAGGTGCTTGATCTGGCGCGTGCCTTCCCCGAAACGCTGATAGTTATCGATCACGTCGGCACGCCGCTCGGTATCGGCACCTATGCGGGACAGCGCGAGGCCCGGTTCAAGGACTGGCAGTCGGGCATGCGCAAGCTTGCCGCCTGCAGCAACGTCCACGTCAAGCTCGGAGGTCTTGCCATGCCCTTTGCCGGCTTTGCGTGGTCCTATGCACACCGTCCGGCGTCCGCACAGGAGCTGGCCGACGCATGGCGTCCCTATATCGACGAATGCATCCAGAGCTTTGGTCCCAAGCGCTGCATGTTCGAAAGCAACTTTCCGGTCGATGCCTTCAGCTGCGACTACGCCACATTGTGGAACGCGCTCAAACTCTGTGCAGAGGCCTATACAGCCGAAGAAAAGACCGCTCTTTTCAGCGGGACGGCCAAACGTGTCTACCGTCTGGAGCTGGCCCACTAGGACGTGATGCCTGCGCGGCTCCATCGGCCTCAGTGAACGAGCTTGTTCACAAATTCGGAGAGGCCGATCTGGCGGGTACGACGTATGCGCTCGGCGCAGAGAACCGCCTCAAGCTGGGCCTGGGCCGCTTCAATGTCGTGATTGACGATGACGTAGTCATATTCCGGCCAGTGGCTGATTTCATTGGCCGCCTTGGCCATGCGCGCCCGTACGGTTTCAGGTGTGTCCTGAGCCCGTGTTTTCAGGCGGCGCTCGAGTTCGCCGTGACTGGGCGGCAGGATAAAGACACTGACAAGGTCATCCCGCGCCTTTTCCTTGAGCTGCTGCGCACCCTGCCAGTCGATGTCGAAGAGCACATCACGTCCGGCGTCGAGCGCCTCATACACCGCCGCGGCCGGCGTGCCATAGCAATGCTCGAACACCATGGCATGCTCAAGAAACGCCCCTTCATCGCGCATCGTCGCGAACCGGTCCGGGCTGACAAAATGATAGTCGCGTCCATCGACCTCGGTGGGGCGCCGCGGACGCGTGGTCGCTGACACGCTCATCACCAGATTGCTGTCGCTGGCAATCAGCCGCCGCGACAAGGTCGTTTTGCCGGCGCCCGATGGCGACGACAGGACCAACATAAGTCCGCGACGACGAATCTGTTCAGCCATGACGCCTTCCCGGTAACGAATGGTCTGCACTACTCGACATTCTGCGCCTGCTCCCTCAATTGATCGATCACCGCCTTTAGCGCAAGACCGACACGGGTCATCTCGATGTCAGAAGACTTCGAGCACAGCGTATTGGCTTCACGGTTGAATTCCTGGGAGAGGAAATCGAGCTTGCGGCCGACCGCCTCGCCCGCCACGAGAAGCCGTCTGGCCTCGCTGACATGGGCCTCAAGTCGGTCCAGTTCCTCGCGGACATCGGCACGTACTGCGAGCAGTGCTGCCTCCTGCGCCAGACGCTCTTCGGATATCCCGCTGTCGCCAAGCAGATCCTTCAGCTGGGATTTGAGACGCTCGCGCAGTGCACCTGGCGTTGCGGAGGACAGGCCGGCAGCCTTGCTGGTCAGCTGCGCGATTTCCTCGAGCATACCCGACAGGACTGCAGCCAGCTTGGCTCCTTCCGAACGCCGCGCTCGGCGCAAGGCGTCAAAGGCCGCGGCCAGACTTTCGAGCAAGGCCGCATCGCGGGCAGCACGCTCGGCCGGATCGTTCGCGAGTTCGTCGGCAACGATCACCCCCTTGAGCGCCAGAAGGCCATCGACGCGCGCCGGAGCCAGACCATGCTCTTCTGACAGTTCGCGCGCGATGCGAATGGCCGCGGCCAGCGCTGCCGGATCAACCTTAAGGCCGCGGGCGCCATCCTGGGCTTCCAGCGTCAGCGTAACCTGCAGGTTGCCGCGTTTGAACCGTTCGCTCGCCAGAAGCCGCGCCACAGGCTCAATGCCGTCGAACCCGGGCGGCGTGCGCAGACGAACATCGAGTCCCCGGCCGTTGACACTCTTTACTTCCCAGCGCCAGTGCAGGGCGCCCAGCGAACCATGGCTTTCAGCAAAGCCCGTCATGCTGACGATCGACATGATTGAGCTCCCTAAAAATCCAAGGATACCCCTCACCTGCGCCAACGCAAAACCGTCAGCGATGCGTCTGGGCCTTTTCGATCTGGCGCCAGCGGGCAACGTTCTTGTCCTGCTGCGCGATCGTCGCCGCAAACACATGGCCACCGCTGCCGTCTGCCACGAAGTAGAGATCCTTGGTCTTAAGCGGGTGGAGCACCGCCAGGATCGAGGCACGCCCCGGATTGCAGATCGGGGTCGGGGGAAGCCCGTCAATGATATAGGTATTGTACGGGGTCGCAGCAGTCAGTTCGCTCTGCAGGATGGGATGGCCCAGGGGATACCCCTTGGTGATGCCATAGATGATCGTCGGATCGGATTGGAGCTTCATACCAAGACGCAGGCGATTCTCGAAGACTGCCGCGATATGGCTGCGCTCTTGCGGCAAAGCCGTTTCCTTCTCGACGATCGAAGCCAGGATCACCGCTTCTGCGGGCGTCTTGAGCGGCAGACCCGCTGCCCGCTTTGGCCACACCTTCGCCAGAAAGCGCAGCTGCGCCTTATGCATGCGGGCAAGCAGCTGTGCTCGGGTCGTCCCACGAATGAAAAGATAGGTGTCGGGCAAAAGTGAGCCTTCAGGGGAAACGGGCCCAGCCCTGCCGATGAGCACCTTGTCGGCGCGCACGGCATTATAGGCCATCTGACTGGTGAACCCCTCGGGGATCGTCAGCTTGTGCTCGACTGACTTGCCCGCAATCAAAATGGCGGCAACACGAGCCATGCTGGCGCCTGAAGGGACGGCGTATTCACCGGCTTTCAGCTGGGCGGCCTCACCCTTCAGCCGCACCTCCCACTGGAACAGTGGCGCGTTGCGAATGACCCCGGCCATCTTCAGGGCCTGCGCGATGCCAGCCCCGCCAATTCCTGGCCGAATAAGAACAATGGTCTGAGTACCATGGCGGGCGCGAGGCCCTGGCGCGGAAAACTGCGCGCCCGCCCACAGGAAAAGACCTGCAGCCACAGCGACAACAAGAATGGCGGAAACGATCGCGACCCGGCGCAAAGCGTATCAGTCCACTGCCGTCAGAATGAGCGACGCGTTCGTGCCGCCAAAGCCAAAGGAATTGGACAGCGCCACA
>JAGWRJ010000091.1 GCA_028869725.1 Alphaproteobacteria bacterium
CATCCTACACCGAGACGATGGCCGAGCTCGATCCACGCACGATTGAATTTGCCCACCGTCTTGCCGACCGTGCGGGCGAAGTCATCCGCCCGTTTTTCGACCAACCGCTTGAGGTCGAGGACAAGGCGAAGGCAGGTGCCTTCGATCCGGTGACTGCAGCCGACCGAGGTGCTGAAGCTGCGCTGCGGACACTGATCGGCGCCGCCTATCCCGACGACGCAATCCTCGGTGAGGAATTTGGCGAGACCCGCGGCACCAGTGGCCGACGCTGGGTACTTGATCCGCTCGACGGTACGCGGGCGTTCATTACCGGCCAGCTTCTGTGGGGGACATTGATCGCGCTCGAGGCTGGCGGCGAGCGGGTACTAGGCCTGATCGACCAGCCCGTCCTGCGCGAACGCTTCTTTGCCGCTCCCGGACAGGCACTGCGCATCAGGCCCTCCGGGCAGAGACCGCTTCGGGTCCGGGCCTGTTCCAGCCTGGCCGAAGCAATCGTCACCACGACCCATCCGTTTAGTACCTTTGAGGATGACGAAGCCCGTCGTTTCGAGCGGGTGGCACGGGCGGCCCGTATGAGCCGTTACGGAGGGGACTGCTATGGCTACGCCCTGCTGGCCAGCGGCTATACGGATCTCGTCATTGAAGCCGCGCTGCGGCCCTGGGACGTGGCTGCGCTGATTCCGATCATTGAGCAGGCAGGCGGGCTCATCACCGACTGGCACGGCCGTCCCCTCCCTCTTGACGGCGATTACTTCGCAGTCGTCGCTGCCGGAGACAGGCGCGTGCATGACGAAGCACTGAAGCTACTGGTGAGCTGACAGCAAGGGTCCTACGAACGCGTCGAACGCCGCCCAGAACTGGGCGCGTATAGCATCGCGCTCCATGAGGATTTCGTGTTCGGCGTCACGAATATTGACATAGCGGGCCCCGGGTATGCGACGCATCAACTCCATGCAGGCATCGGTGACCACGACACGGTCATTGCCGGCCCCGAAAGCCAGCAGCGGCGTTGAGAGGCTCGAGCCATAGCCCTCGTCGTGCATTGCGGCGATGGACCGGAAGGACGCGTCAAGCCAGCCCCAGCTCGGCCCCTTGGTGCGCAGTTCCGGCGCGGACTGAATAAGTGCCTGGGTGCGGGCAAAGCGTTGTGGATCACGGGTCACCCGCTGCTGCTCGAATCCGATCGTGAGAGGATCGAACTGATCCACGCCCCAAACCCAGTCCTTGCGGCGGCCGATCCCGTTCTGGAACCTGCAGATTGTGCGCGCCACGAGCGGTGGGTAGCCGTGTGTCTGCATGCCGATCATCGGCGCCGAGAGCACCGCCGCACGCGCAAGCCCGGGATTGGACTTCAGGGCACGCAGCAGAAGATGCCCGCCCATGGAATGGGCGAGCGCAACCACGGGGCCCTGCCCCAGAGGGTGCACCACCTCCTCCATAAAGGTGGCAAGGTCTGCGTCATACTCCACGAAATCGTCGACATGGACCTTGAGCGGGTCGGCAAGCGGCCGCTGCGAGCCGCCCTGGCTACGCCAGTCGAAGGTTGCAACGATAAAGCCACGACCACGCAGCTCATCGATAACCTCGAGATATTTCTCGATGAACTCGGTCTGGCCATGCAGCAGGACGCAAACCCCGCGCACCAAGGTGGCCGGTGCGGCGCCGAACACGGCGGTCCGCAACCGGCATCCGTCACGAGCGGTGATGACGCGCGGGGAAAGCTCGCTCAATGGCCGACTTAGCCGCGGGCCTTCTGCAGGATCGGTCCAAGCTTCATGGCAAGGCCCATATCTCCAGCAACCTTCAGCTTGCCTTGCATGAAGGCCGAGGTCCCATCGAGTTCACCCTTGACCATCTTTTCAAAGGTCTCGAGCGCAAGGCTGATGGTGCAGTCGGCATTTTTGCCGGCGCCATCGCTGACCGTATTCGGCGTCGACTTGCCGTCAATAAAGACGCTTCCCGGCTCTCCAAAATCGAACTTCAAGGTTCCGCCCAGGCCCGAATTGGCCCCGATGGCTCCACCCATCTGCTGTACGATCTGCTGCACCTGTTCCGAGCTCATTGGACGTCCTTCCTCAAGATGGCGGGCGGCACGCGCCTTGCCGGTTAGCCTTTCATTCGCCGTGCGCGGTCCAGGGGCGACCCGGTCTTACGGCCGGCATTTCGCCGCCAAACAGCCCCCTTCGCACGCGCGAAGTGATGGGATTTGAGCATTTGTGGCGACGCCGCACAACTCGCTTTACCCCCTGTCCGCCCAGTTATCTTGTCTCATCGCGCTCTTCGTACACCGCCGTCCCCCTTGAAAGCCGACAGAGCGGTCCCTACGTCATTTTACGCTGGCACGGCAGAAGGGCCCCTTGGCCTTCGTCCGTTGCCCGCGTTCATGAAAGGGATCCGGCCCCTGTGGCGGACCCGTGCACAAGGCTTTCAGGAGGTTGTGACCATGCGTGCATTCGATCTTTCCCCCCTTTTCCGTTCCACCGTCGGCTTTGACCGACTGTTCGATATGCTGGACCAGGCCCCACAGTTCGATTCAGGCCAGGGCTACCCGCCCTACAATATTGAGCGTACTGGCGAGACCCACTATCGCATCACTCTGGCGGTAGCCGGCTTTGCCGAGAAGGACCTTGACGTCGAGGTGCGTGAAGGCGTCCTGACGGTTCAGGGCAAGCGTGCCGATGAGGACGAAAGCCAGACCAATTATCTGCATCGCGGCATTGCCGGCCGGGCGTTTGAGCGCCGCTTCCAGCTCGCTGAGAACGTCGAGGTCCGCGGAGCCCGGCTGGAAAACGGGCTGCTCCACATCGAGCTTGAGCGGATCGTTCCCGAAGAGAAGAAGCCGCGCCGGATCGCCATCGGCGGTGCGGATGTCAAAACGCTCGATACCAAAGCAACAAACCGGGCCGCTTGATCGCGGCCAGGGTGCAAACCCTGCGGGCGCCCTCCGGGGCGCCCGTCTGGCCTCAGGCGGTGCTGCGCAGTGACTGTCCAGCAAGGCCCTCGGCCACCATTGCCGGCAACTTGGTCCCGGCAAGGATGGCACCGTGAAGAACCGTATCCCTCAAGTCGGCGTCGGCCAATGTGGAATAGCTGAGATCGGCATTGTCGAGCCGCACGCGTCTTAGGTCCGCACCGCGCATATCGCAGTAGCGGATCTGCGCGCCTTCGAGCCGCGCTGGCAGGAGCCGGTCATCTGCGATAAGAAGCGGCCCGAGCTTGGCGTCGCGCAGATCCGCATTGTTGAGGCGCGCGCCGGCCAGGTTGGCGCCGCGCAAGTCGGCGCCACTGAGCCGCGTGGCGCGCAGATCAGCGCCGCTCAGATTTGATCCCTGCAGGGAACAGCCCTCAAGATTGAGGCCGTAAAAGACGGCGCGCGGGGCGGTCAGCGCCGTCAGCCGGCGAAACGACAGTGTCTTCAAGCCGCGCAGATCAGCCCCGGACAGATCGGCAGGGTGCCCCTCACGACCGTCGGTTTCGGCCCACAGTGTATGGGCATCGAGGCGCTCGCGGACCGCTGCGACCGTCTCGCTCGAAAGTGAGGGTTTCAGATCGGTCAGCACATTCGACATATCAGCACCGTCGAGCACGGTCATGGCCATACGCACGCCGACAAGAACGGCCCCAGACAGGTCTGCGCCGGCCATGTTGCAGCCCGACAGGTCAGCCCCTTCGAGATTGGCGCCACATAGCCGGGCCTGGCGCAGATTGGCCCGTGCCAGCGAACAGCCGCGCATGATGGCGTCGGTAAAGTCCGCCTGAAGGGCCACGACGCCGGTCATCTTTGCGCGCTCAAGGTTGGCCGCATGGAGCATCGCGGCAGGCAATTCGGACGGACCGATATCATGCTGCATCAGTCGTAAATTGCCAAAGCGATCCTTTTCGGCGATGGACCCCTCGCGCAGGTCGCATTCAAAAAGGTCAGCACCGATCAGGTTAGCGCCGCGCAGGGAGGCACCACGCAGGTCGGCGCGCCTGAGACTCGCGCCCTCCAGATTGGCGCGGCGCAGATCGGCGCCAAAGAATGAGCTCGAATCGAGGCGGGCCCCTGCCAAATTGACCTCTTCGAGAATGGCTCCCGTAAAATCGGCATCGGCAAGATTGCGTCCCGAGAGATCGAGCCCCGACAGGTCACAGAAGGCAAACACCGCGCGGGCGCCGCCCATGCGCCCAGCATAAAGCATCTCATGGCGGGCCACCGCGGCCATCGCCTCTTTCTGGGTAAGCTTCGAAAAACGGATCTTGGGCTCGGGGGCCATGGCAAACCGGTTGGGCGCGTACCCCCCCATTCTTGCTAGAACCCTCTAACGGCTCATTAAAATGCGCGCGATGAGAGCCCCTGGATGACGATTGGCGCTAGCCTAGGGCCCCACGGATTGGCTATGGTGCCCGCCGCTGCGCCCCCTGGGCTGAGAATAGGGCGCGAAGGGGCTCCCCCCTGCCCACCCGCGTCTTGCCGCATTCCTTTTCAGAAGAGGTCCGCCTTGTACAAGCATGCGTTAATGCTGACGGTAGCCACGGTCGCGCTTTCCATGGGCTCGATCGCGTATGCCGATACGACGATTTCGAGCACGGTGAACAAGGCGCAGACCACGAGCTCGGCCGGCAATATTCTTGTCGGTGACGCCACCGCATCGCCGGTGAAGGCCGGCACCGTGGCGGTGACCATCGCCAATCCGGCCATCGAGATCAATTCGGCCAATTACGTCCAGATCACCACGGCCTCGAGCCTCGTCAGCAACAAAGGCACCAGTGGCGCCATCGGGATACAGATGGATGCCGCCACCACGCCCAACGGGCCCGGCGTGGGCACCGACGCTCTCTATAGTGTGGGCCAAATCAATCTGACCGGAAGCGGCACCGCAAAATATGGCGTCCTCGTCAAACCGGTGACCGGCGATACCAATCCGCAGTTCAATGGCAATATAGATTTGGCAGCTGGCTCGACGACTTCGGTCACCGGCGACAATTCTGTCGGCATCGAGGTCGCAACCGGAGCCCAGCTCAACGGCAACATCAAGATTCTCGGAACGCTCCTGGCCAATCCAAGTTCGACGACCGCGGCCACCGGTGGCAATGTCGCCGGCATCCGGCTGGATGGCGAGGTCAACGGCAATGTCCTCATCGATGCCGGCGGATCGGTTCAGGCCTATGGCCAGAACGCCCAGGGTCTTGTGGTTGCCAACACGGTGACCGGAAATATCACCAACAATGGCACGCTTGATGCCCTCGGCATCCAGACCGCACTCGTCAACGCGGCCAATCCCGAAGCCGGCTCGGCGCTTATCGTTGCAGGCTCTGTCAACGGCGGCATCTACAATTCCGGGCCGCTGTCGACCGGCAGTACGACGGCGCGCGCGGCGATCAACACTTACGGAAATGCGGCTGCAGTCCTGATTTCATCGAGCGGCGCGGGAGCGGTAACTCCGGCCCCGATGACAATCGGCACCTATACCACCATCAGCAATGCAGCCATTCCACAGGTCGACGGCAGCTACAGCTTCGTCAATCGCGGCGCCATCACTGCCCATCCCTACAATCCGGATCTGAACGGCACGATCGGCGTCAGCATGCAGGGCGATGCGGTCGGCACGGTGACCTTCCAGGGTGGGCTTTACAACCCCGGCACCATCAGCGTGTCCGCGACCACAGATGCAAAAGCTACCTCCGTGGTGACGGCAAGCGGTGTCATCGTAGGCAACTACGTCAACCTGCCGTCGATCGTGGTTGATCACGCAGAATCGGGCGCAGGCAGCATCACCTCTTCAGTCAGTGGGGCCAACGCTGGATCTACCGCAGCCATCGCCATCAACCAGTATGCCAATATGCCGCTTCTGGTGAACAATGGCGGTATCATCACGGCGACCGCTTCGAGCACCAACACCTCGATCACCAATCCTGGCAACACAGGCTCGACCGTCCTGCCAGGCCTTTCCGCCTATGCCGTGGAAGATCTGTCAGGCACTTTGACCACGGTCGACAACTATGGCGGCACGATCAGCGCCTCCACCACGCAGCTGTCAGATAACAGTCAGGTGGCGGTGGCCCTGGGACTTGGCGCGGCCAAGAACAACGTGACCATCAACAATACCGGCAACATCATTGGCGATGTCATTCTCGGATCGCATGACGACACCATCAATGTCAGTGGCACCAACAGCGCACCGGCCTCGATTACTGGCAATATCGCGCTTGGCGGTGGCCGCGATACGCTCACCATCGGAGATTTCGGTACCGTCAAGGGCTCCGTAACCGAATTTGGCGGTGGCACGGCAACGGTGACAGTGGGCAGCGGCAGCGGTACCGGCACGCTCATCCTCACCAATACGGCGCAGGGCCTTACCGTCAATACCTTGGACGTCAAAGGCGGCGGCACGCTCGGCATGGCGATTTCGCAGGCCTTCAACTCGACCTCCGCCGGCTATGTTGGTCCGGTGATCAAGGCGGTCGACGTGACGTCTGGCGGCGCGGTCACGCCCGGTGCCATCACGCTCGATCCCAACTCCAAGTTCACGCTCAACTATCAGAGCTTCATTTCGACGCCGAACCCCGGCCAGCCGGCGCAGTTCGTGCTTCTGGATGCGCCCACAGGTCAGCTTTCCGTGGGCAATTTCGCCACGATCCAGTCTACGATCCAGGGCAATCCTGCCAACAAGATTACGGGTGAAATCCCGTACCTCTTCACGGGCAGCGTCTGCACCTTCAATGTCTCGGCAGCGAGCGACTGCTCGGGCGCGGCTCCCACCACCGATTCGCAACTGGTGCTCAACCTGCAGCCCAAGAGCGCGGCCCAGCTCGGGCTTACGGGCAATGCGGCCAAGATCTTTCCCTATGCCAACGCCGCCCTTGCAACCGACAGTGCGCTCGGCGGCAATTTTGTCTCCGATATCACCAATTCGGCACAGGCGCAGGCTGCCTACAATGCCTTCCTCCCCGATCTGTCCGGTTCGTCGCGGGCGGTCCTCGTCTCGATCACCGACCAGGCGAGCGGGCCCGTGGCCGAGCGGCAGCGTGAACTGCGCATGTATGCCGACAAGGAGGGTGGCACCACCATGTGGGGACAGGAGTTCTTCCAGCGCATGGATTCGGGCCGCAACGTCGAAGGCTACAAGGGTAGCGGCTTCGGGCTTTCGGTCGGCGCCGATACCGGCTCGCCACAGGCTGGCCGCTACGGCGGTGCGATTACCTTCTTCTCGGGAGACCAGACCAACAAGGCACCTGATTTCGCGAAGACCAGCAATCAGTGGTACCTGCTGAGCGGCTATACCGACTGGCGCGGCAAGGGTCTGTTCCTCGACACCCAGGCCTCGGTTGGGTACGGCGCGCTCAAGGGCCACCGCTACATGCAGCTCACCGATCCGAACACCGGCAAGATCATCTACACGCGGGCAGCAGCGAACAAACACGCTGCACTGGCTCTGACCGGCGGCGTGTCCACCGGCGTCATCCTCACCTACGGTGGTACGGTCATCACGCCGCAGTTCAGTCTTGATGCGCTGACCATGCGCGAAGAGGGCTACCGTGAGACCGGTGGCGGCTCGGGTACGACGGGCGCAGATGGTCTTGATCTCATCGTCGCGCCTTATTACGCGTCATCGGCCCGTGCCTATCTTGGCAGCTCCATCCGGCAGGACATCGATCTGGGTGGCTTCTATCTTCAGCCCGAACTGCGTGCCGGATACCGCTACGATTTCCTCGCAAGCCCGGTCAAACTTCGCGCCGCCTTTGCGAGCGTGCCGAGCAGCAAGTTCGCACTGACCGGACCAGATCCCGAGCGCGGCGATATCGTCGCCGGCGGCACGCTTTCGGTGGCAACGGGCACGTGGTCTCTGGGTGTCAATTACGACTATCTGCGCGGTACGGGCGGAGCGGTCGATCAGATCGGCACGCTCACCCTGCTGGGGCGTTTCTGAGCGGCAGTACATAAAGAAACAGGGCGGGACACGTCCCGCCCTGTGTGGCAGCAAAGAAAGGGGCACGAATGCGTTCGTGCCCCTTTTTCGTATGATCAGAAGTTGACCCCGAAGGTCGCACCGAAGGTCTGCGGGTCACCATAGAACGCGTTGGTGTAATTACCCGAGGAGGCCGTTGTCAGATATTCGCCCGTGATATAATTGTTATTGAGGACGTTCTTGGCCCAGAGGCGCAGATACCAGGTGCCGTCCGGAGAGTTCAGCTGGGTCTGCAGGTTCATGACATCATACGATGAGATCTTGTTGGCCGCGCCATTGAAGATGCTGCCATACATGTCGTTCTGCCAATAATAGTCGATGCGGCTGACGAGGTGATACTCGTTGGGCAGAGGCAGCGTGTACTGCGCACCGACGCTGATGGTGATGGGTGGTGTATTCTGCAGTTCATTACCCTTGAGGTTCTGCGGGACGCCGCCATAGGTCCCATTTACGGCTGGCGCGGTGGTCGAGAAGCCTTGCGCCGCCAATGCCTGCGCATACGTTACGCCGGGCGCGATCAGCTTGTTGGGATTCATGCAGCTGCCGTATGCCGCATAAGGAATGCCCGAAGACGCTAGAGCACCGATGCCTCCCGGAGGCGCGAAGAACAGGCCGCCGATGTTGGGCAAAGTACCCGGCTTGGCGCCATTGTAGTAAAGGACGCAGTTCGAGCCGCCGCTTCCGCTGATCGTCGCATCCTTGACGAGGAGGGCGTTGGCATAGCTGTTGCTCGGGTTGCGCGGATTGATCGACGTCGAATTGCCGATGCTGGTATTGGTGCTGGAGAAACCGAGGTTGAACTGCCAGCGGTTGGTCGGCGCCCACAATATCGTGCTTTCAACACCCCAGAGCTTGGCGTTGATGTTTTCGTTGACCGAGGTGTTGTTCACGATCTTCGAAACCTGCAGCCCGGTGTAATTGTAGTACCAGATATCACCATTGGCCTGCAGATCACCGCCCATCGCAAGGTTTTTGGTACCGACTTCGAAGGCGTCGATGCTTTCCGGATTATAGGTGGCGGGAACACCAAGGCCCGGCTCAACGCCCGGATTGAAACCACCGGCCATATAGCCGCGGGCATAGGAGGCGTAGAACAGGGTTTGGTCGGTGAAGGAGAGTTTCGGCGTATAATCGACCACCGCCCGGCCGGTCCACTTGTCATAGGTGACCTGGTTAAACTGCCAGGCATCGTTCGGACCTGCCGGCTGATTGGCGCCGCAGCCTGCCGAAGCGGCAGTTCCAGGTACCGAACCGTTGGCGCAGTTGAAGTCAATCTGGCCCTGCGATGCCAACGCCGCCATCGCCGCATCCTCGTTGGTGGTCCCGATCGGGACCAGACCAGAGAGGAGTTCGATACGGCCCTGCTGATACTTCTGGTCCTCGGTCCAGCGTGCGCCGAGGGTGAACTTCAACAGATGCGGGATCGCGGTGTAGTAGGCTTCCGCATAAATACCCTTGGACCTCAGGCGGTCAAGCTTGCCGTAATTGTTGTAGTAACCCGGCGCGTAGATGCAGCCCGTGGTGCCGCAGAGCTGTGGTGCCGCCAGGCCGGCAAGACCACCGAGGATAATCGAAGGGTAGTCGAGGGTATCGGAGACGACGAAATAGTTGCCGTTATCGTGCTCCTGCAGATAGTAGAAGCCCAGCATGCCATTGAGCGGCCCGCTGAAATGGGTGTTGAAGCGCCATTCCCCGGACCATTGCGTCGCCGCCCCGTTCGACTGGTCATAAGCCGCCAGCGAATTGGAGAAGGTATAATTGCCGCCGGTAAGGCCGAGATTGGTTGTGCCTGAGATCGGCAGTTCATTGGGATGCGAGAAATAAGGTGCGTAAATCGCGGCATAAGCAGGTCCTGCCACGGCACTGAGGGTACCGAGGAACACCGACTTGGCCGTCGCCCAGGCAACCGGATTGATAGTTACACCGGGAACGTTGTTGTAGCTTTCCTGCGAGGAAACGCTGTTCTGGTCATAGCCCAGGATCGCATCAGAATCGAGCCAGCTGGCCCAGGACTGATGCCAGGACAAGGCCAGGAAGTTGTCCTGCGCGCGATAGGTGGGATCGAAGGTGGTGTAAATCTGCCACGGATTTGAGGGGAGCACGACCCCGGGCGGCAGGGTCGGGGTCGTCGCCAGGTTGGTGATGCCCAGAAGAGGGGCTAACGGCCCGAGTGTCGCGCCGAACGTCGTCTGCATCCCCTGGGCCGAGGACGCGATGTAGCCGAGGGTGGAGTTGCCGTTCACCGCACCGTTAGCCGAGAGCGAATTAGGCAGACAGCCGAGGATCCCTGACGGGTCGGTTGAGCACAGCTGCTTCGTCGAGCGCATGTGATTGTCGGATTCGCTCGAGAACTGTCCGGTGAAATCGACCTGGGTTCTGGAGGTCGGCTCCCAGCGCAGTTCAGTGCGGATCGAGTACTGGTTGCGGTTATCCGGATGGCTGTTGTTATAGAGATTGGTGGTGTAGCCGGAGTGGCGGATATAGTCGCCGGCAATGCGCAGTCCGAGCTGGTCAGTGACCAGAGGAACGTTCACGAAGCCCTTGAACTGCATGAGATCATAATTGCCGTAGGTGGCCTGCAGGTTGCTCGAGAAGCCCGTGAGATCGGGCTTCGCTGCCACCACATTGACCACACCGCCGGTGGCACCGCGGCCATAAAGGGTCGACTGGGGTCCGCGCAGGACCTCGATGCGCTGCAGGTCGTAGAAGGAGCCGTCGGCGAGGTTCGGGCTGTCCAGATAGACATTGTTGAAGTTGATGGCGACGCCGGAATCCGCGCCATAGCCTACGGCCGTGGTGCCGATGCCGCGGATCTGAAAGTCAGATCCCGTGAAGTTGCCTTTGGTGTAACTGACACTTGGGGTTGCAAACTGCAGATCATTAAAGCGGGTGATCTGATGGGCCGAGAGATCGTGGGCGGTAAAGGCCGAGATCGAGATAGGAACGGTCTGGACGTTCTGGCTGATTTTCTGGGCGGTAACCACCACGGTTTCGATCTGGGCGAAGGCCGGTGCGGCAAGTGCAGTGGTTAGAAGCAAGACTGAGACAAACGCGGCGGACTGGGCGGTCCGTGTACCAAATCCCGACATGGCGTGCTCCCCCTGTGTTTCGTAATTTTGGTATTTCTATTC
>JAGWRJ010000092.1 GCA_028869725.1 Alphaproteobacteria bacterium
GCCCCGCTCTGGAAATACCAATAGCGTCGGCCTCTGATGGTTTTCGCAACAAAGGCGCCGTCTCCCGCGAAGTCCTCCCGGAAGGCCGCGTTCGTGCATCGCTCCAAGAGGTCGGCGTAGGTCGTCTGCACGATCAGGGAAGGCGCAGTCAGGGTGACCTCCAACACGTCTAGGTGTGGTACCTTACATTATACTCATTTCGCGAAATGAGTATAACTCAAATAGGTCACGCTGCGCACGGATTATACTCAATTTGCCGAAGTGCGTATAACGCCCTGAAATCGCGCCGGGGTTGCTTTTTTGACTTTGTCATTATATACGTACTTACGTACTGTCTAAAAGGCATCTCATGGCAAGCGTCATCACCATCAATCGCCCTGATGTCGTCGCGCTGGTCGAGGAAGCCGCAAAGAAAATCACAGGCGGCAATAAGACTGACGCGATCGCTCTGGCGGTAAGGCATCTTCTTGAAGAGAATGCGCGCGCAAAATCTCTGTTCGGCGCTCATAGAGGATCGGTACGGATTGCCAAAGACGTGGATCTGACCGCGCCAGTTTTGGACATCGTGCCCGACGCGCAAAGCGGCCGTGAAGTCGAGCGATGACGGACGCGCTGCTCCTGGACACCCACATCGCGTTATGGCTTGACAGCGGCGACGACAGCTTACGCCCCTCGACGCGAACCTTGATCGACGATTGCTGGCAGAACGGGGGAACCATTTTCCTCAGTTCTGTAACGGTCTGGGAAATCGCCCTGCTGGTTGATCTGGCACGAATAGAGCTTGATCTGCCTGTGGATGCCTGGATTGAGCGGTTCCTCGACCGGCCGGGCGTCGCTGCGGTTCCGCTAGCACACAGTGCTGCGGCGCGCAGTTATGCGCTCCATCACTTGGAGCACCGCGATCCCGCTGACCGTCTCCTGATCGCCACAGCCATCGAGCTTGGTTGTCCTCTTGTGACCTATGATGCGCGCATCGTGCAATTCGCCAAGAAGCGCGGCCGGCAACAGGGTTTCTCTGTGGAAGTGTAGGCCGGTTACACGCGCGCGACAGCCCGGGTGGGCCTTCCTGTCGCGGCTACCACCATGACGGAATTTGAGAGCGGATTGGCCTCGCGGGCGATTATTCCATCGTGATTACAGTGGACTGCGGGCTGATTAGTCCCACCTCCTGCTGATGCTGTCTTATCGGCGTCGCAAAAGGCGGCACTATGGCGAAGACATTCATGACGTCGCCCGCCTCATCAAGTCTGGTCAAAGCCACAGACGCACGCCCAGGGTGAACAGCAGGCGGTCCGGCTTTTGATGGGCGGCGCGGGCAAGATTGGCGGTACGTCCAAACTTGCCGGCATAGACGACGCCGATATAGGGCGCGAACTGCCGGCTGACTTCATAGCGAAGACGCAGGCCGGTATCGATGTCCGAGAGCCCTGAGCCAATTTTCCGCCTTGGGTCCGGTTTGCTATAGAAATTCGCTTCGAGCTGAGGCTCGAGCACCAGGCGTTGGGTGATGAACAGATCATAGCGTGCGTCGATCCGCGCAGCGAGGCGACCCTCGGCGCCGATATAGGCGTGCGCCCCCAGGTCAAAGAACAGAGGTGCGAGGCCCTCGACGCCGAAAACACCCCATGCCTCGCCCGGCTCATTGCCAAAATCATAACGCATGCCGGTCTGCAGATTGAAGTAGCGCGAGATCGCGCGCGCATAGAGCGCGTCAACCTCGCTGTCGCTGAGCGCGCCAGTCCGGGTGTCAACGCTTCCTTCGCTGGTGAACCAGGCGCGGTTGATATTGCCCCCGTACCATCCTTCGCCGTCCCAGCGATAGGCGGTAAGGCCGCTTCCTATACGCAGTTCGTTCTGGTGAAGGATGGCATAGCTCAGAATGGGATCATTGTTCATCGGCTGCGGCCAGCCCGGCTCGCTTGGCCCCTGTGCAAAGGCCGTGGTGGGCATCGCCAGAAGTAGCCCAAAGAGCGCAAGCCCGCGCAAGGAAGCGATGATCTTCATGCCACGATCGCCGATGTGAACATGCCTGCTTCCATATGGTAGAGCAGATGGCAGTGATAGGCCCAGCGACCCGGTTCGGTCGCATTGACGTAATAGTGCAGCTTTTCTGCCGGCTTGACGCTGACCGTATGCTTGAGCGGCCGCAGCCGTCC
>JAGWRJ010000093.1 GCA_028869725.1 Alphaproteobacteria bacterium
CGAAGAGCATTCTGGCGCAGGCCATCACCAGCGCACCTGCGAGCGTGATCCGCACCGCCCGGTCGGGTAGTCTGGCCGCCAGATAGCTACCGATGAGTATTCCGGGCAGCGAGCCCAGCAGCAGTACTGCGAGCAGCATCCAGTCAATTGTACCCACAGCGAGATGTCCGAGGCCGGCTATCAGTGCGAGCGGCACGGCGTGAGCAATATCCGTTCCAACGATGCGCGCCATTGGATGACGTGGATAAAGAAGTACCAGAAGGCTTGCACCAATTGCCCCGGCGCCGACCGAGGAAATTGATACCAGAACTCCAAGCAGGACGCCGCTTGCGATGGTAAGCCGTGCGACCTTTTGCGGTGCGAGCATGCCGGCGTAGGGCGCGAACATTGCCGCCATGGGTCGGCGCAGGATGATCGTTGCCGCGGTCACCAGAAGGGCAACACCAAGCACGCGTGTGATGAGAAGCTGCGAGGCGACGCTGCCGATTGAAAGCAGCGAAAGCAGGACCAGTGTCAACGCTGCCCCTGGAATACTGCCCATGGCAAGGCGGCGGACGATAGTCCAGTCAACGCTCTGGTTGAAGCCGTGTACCAGAGTACCGAAGCTTTTCGTCGCTGCTGCATAAAAGAGATCGGTGCCGACGGCCATGGCGGGGTGAACGCCAAATATGATGAGCAGGGGTGTCATCAAGGATCCGCCGCCCACGCCGGTGATGCCTATAAATGCGCCGACGACAAAGCCTGCAAGCACATAGGCCGGATCGAACTGTGTAAGCACGTCGGTCATCGTCACACCTCGTGACGGGGGAACCCGGTTGGATTGCTGTCCCGGTCGCAGCGCAAACTCTTTATCTGTGGTGGGGATCGAGTTTGCGCAAGATCACACTGCCCACCGAATAGCCGGCGCCGAAGGAACACAGGTGGCCACAATCCCCTGGATTCAAGTCGGCGCTGTGTTTGTGGAAGGCAATGATCGAGCCGGCGGAACTCGTATTGGCATATTCGTCGAGAATGCAGGGTGCTTCGCCGGGCAGGGGGTCACGTCCGAGAACCTTGCGCGCGATGAGATCGTTCATGTTGATATTTGCCTGGTGCAGCCACAGCCGCCGCAGACTGGCTGGCGCGATGCCATTATCGGAAAGGTGCGTGAGGATGAGTTCACTGACCATGGGCACGACTTCCTTGAAGACCTTTCGTCCCTCCTGGACAAAGAGCTTGTCGCGGTTACCGATGCCTTCTGGTGCGGCACGGTTCAGAAAGCCGAAATTGTTGCGGATATTGTTCGAGAATCTGGTTTTAAGCCGCGTAGAGACGATCTGCCAGGCGTTATGACCCTGGACGCGGTCAACTGCTTCGACGACGAACGCGGTAGCCACGTCGCCAAAAATGAAGTGACTGTCGCGGTCCGTGAAATTGAGGTGCCCTGAACAGATCTCGGGATTGCAGACGAGGATTGCCCGTGCATGGCCGGCTGCAACCATGTCGGCGGCGGCCTGAAGACCGAAGGTCGCCGAAGAGCAGGCGACGTTCATGTCAAAGCCGAAGCCGTCGATGCCGAGCGCGTCCTGGACCTCGATGGCAATCGCCGGGTAGGGGCGTTGCAGATTTGAGCAGGCGACGAGCACGCCGTCGATATCGGCGGCCGTGCGATCTGCTGCCTTGAGCGCATCACGCGCTGCGGCGACGGCGATTTCCGCAAGTACCGACAGTTCGCTGTCAGGGCGCTCGGGGATGCGCGGACACATAATGGCCGGGTCAAGCACGCCGGTCTTGTCCATCACATAGCGGCTTTTGATACCAGAAGCCTTGACGATGAAATCACTCGAGGATTCAGCGAGCGCGGCCATGCTGCCACCGGCAATCGCCGTCTGGTGCGCGTCATTGTGGTGCCGGACATAGGCATTGAAGCTCGCAACGAGTTCATCGTTGGAAATAGAGAAGGGCGGGGTGAAGAGGCCCGTGCCGCTGACAGCCATGCCGGTCAAGATGTATGCCCCTGTTCTGGTATTGATGAAAAGTGTCGCAGCCGCCCGCCGAAGGCAAGCGCGCTTGGCGGGCCGCCGCAAACGGCGTATGTCCGCCTCATGACATATTCAGTCAAGGAACTCTATTATACCCTCCAGGGCGAGGGGGCACAGAGCGGGCGCGCGGCGGTTTTCCTGCGGTTTTCGGGCTGCAATCTGTGGTCGGGTCGCGAGGCGGATCGCCCGGCGGCGGTCTGCCGCTTCTGCGACACCGATTTTGTCGGCACCAATGGTCCCGGGGGCGGCCGGTTTGTCAGCCCGACTGCATTGGCCGAGGCGGTGGCTGCGGCCTGGCCTGGTGGCGGCCAGCCCTATGTGGTGTGCACCGGCGGTGAGCCGCTCCTGCAGGTGGACGAACCGCTGATTGCAGCACTTCATGCCAAGGGTTTCGAAGTCGGGGTAGAGACGAACGGGACGCAGGCGGCTCCTTTGGGCCTTGACTGGGTCTGTGTCAGCCCCAAATCCGATGCCCCCCTGGTGCTGACCACAGGCGATGAACTGAAACTCGTTTTTCCGCAGGCGGATGCGCCGCCCGAGCGGTTCTGCAGCCTTTCGTTCCGCCATTTCTTTCTTCAACCGATGGATGGACCGGATCTGAAGTCGAATCTGGACGCGGCCATTGCCTATTGCCGCGCCCACCCCGGCTGGCGTCTCAGCCTGCAGATGCACAAGCTCATCGGTATTGCCTGAGATCCTTGCGGAGCATCCCTGTTGCGACTCAGACGCTGGCGTATGGCGCGGCTCTTTCGCCGCAGATCGGCGGGGTGCGGCTGCGCAGGTCGTCAAGCAGATCGGCCTTGATTGCGGCGGCTGATGGTTCGTCCCAAAGATTGCGCCACTGCAGCGGATCGTTCTTGAGGTCGTAGAGTTCGCCCTCAGTGCCGTCATAGATCGAGGAGGCGTCATAGCGGGTAATGATCCAGCCGTCTCGGTAGAGAGTGCGCAGGCTGAGGCTAAGATCCTCGAACTGCGAGTCCCATTCCGTGAAGACGGCAACGCGCCCGGCAGCTTCGTGACGGTTGCGTGGCAGGGGCTCGCCTTCCATCCAGGGCGCGACTGTTGCCCCTGCGATTTCGCAGAAAGTTGGCGCCAGATCCACTTGGCCCACCGGCGCCGAAAGGCTTGCAGGAGCAACACCGGCACACGGCGCCGGGCGCCAGATCATGGGTAGCTGCATCAGGCTGGTCACATGATGCGGGCCCTTGAATAGAAGACCGAAGTCGCCCTGGAATTCGCCGTGGTCCGTTGTGAAAAGAACGTCTGTGCGCGTGTCCCAACCGCGCTGGCCGAGCAGGGCCATCACCCGTCCAATGGCCTCGTCAATCAGTTCGTTCTTGACGTGAATGCGCGCATCGATTTCGCGCAGCTGGTCGGTCGTGAGCGTGTTCGGTATCCAGTTGGGTGGGGCTTCGAAACAGCTGACGCGCTCGCCTGTCCACCATTCGCGCCAATGGCGCGGCTTGCCTGACAGAATCTGGTCGATCTTTTCGAGGCTGCCAGGATAACCCGACGGAACCGGCAGATCCTTCCAGTTGTGACGGGCCATTTCCTCTTCAGGCGGATCCCAGGGATGATGCGGATCAGGAAAACTCATCCACACAAACCAGTCAGCGTCGTCGCCAAGGCTGTTGAGATAGGCAATGGTACGGTCGGCTACCCAATCGGTATGGTAGAGCCCACGCGGCGTCGCGTTGCGCTTGACCTGTACTGCTCCGGTATCGCCTTCGCCGAACGAATTCTGCACCAGAGTGGGGCCGAGGACAGGATAGAAATTGCTGACCACCTCGGAATGATTTGCGGCCAGCCAGCGGGCATAGTGCAATGGGCCTACCGCGCCGTGAGCGCTGAGCTCCATGTGGTCAAACCCGCGATAGGGGCCGAACTCGTTCCGGCTTGCCATGCGGTTCTCGTAGAAATGGAACTTCATGTCCAGGAATGGCTCGAAATGCGCCTTTCCGATCAGAGCCGTGTGATACCCCTTCTGGTCACGAAGCCAATGTGCAACGGAAGGCGCATCTTCCGGCAGGGGAACGCCGTTCATCCACACGCCGTGGGTTGAGACATATTGCCCGGTAATCATGGTCGCCCGGGCCGGCATGCAGACCACGTGCTGGGCGTGGCAGCGGGTGTAATTGATGCCGCTTCTGGCCAACGCGTCGATGGTCGGCGTGCGGGCAATTTTCTGACCATTCACGCCAATGGCATCGAAGCGCATCTGATCGGTTGTGATGAACAGGATGTTGCGGCCCATCGTGGCTCCCTTCCGCGCTAACGTCATCCCGCTTCCGGTTGCGTGTGCGGCAATGGGCACGCTCGCGCCGAGGTATGGATGATCTACCGCGTCAGCTTTAGTTTATGGCATTGAACATGTCAAAACTTAGTAACGAGGAGATCCATGTCCGGACGCACGCGTTCCTGGAGAGTCTGGGTGGGCGTGCCCAGATAGAGAAAGCCGGCGATGCGTTCGCCGGAGTGCAGTCCGAGCGCGTCCTTGACGGCTGGACGATAGGCGCACCACTCAGTCAGCCAGTTGCCGGCGTAACCCAGACTGTGGGCAGCGATGAGGAGTGTCTGGCAGACCGCACCTGCCGACAGCTGTTGCTCCCAGACCGGAATTGCAATCATCTCCCGCACCTTGCTGACGACCGCGACGACTGTAGGAGCGCGCAGGAAGCGGGTACGTTCCTGCTCGATGCGTTCAGGACTTGCCCGCTCGTTTTCATCGAGAGCGGCGACAAGTACCTCCCCCATGCGGGCGCGCGCCTCCCCCTCAAACACAATGAAGCGCCATGGAAAAAGCTTGCCATGATCGGGTACACGCGCCGCGGCCTTGAGGATCAGGGCAAGTTCAGACGGCGTGGGGCCGGGCTCACCCATGGTCTTGGCGGAACCGGAGCGACGGCTCAGCAGCAGGTCAAGGGTCGAGGGCGAGGGGCGATTTAGTTTGGCGGTATCGGTCATGGCCGGAACCATAGTCGGGATGGAGGCTCTGTCCATGTACCGCGCAAGAAATTTTACGGATTAAAGGGTTTCTGCGGCGCCCTTCACACCCCATGTAAGGTCCAGGCAGATAGGTGAGGACAGGCAATGCGGCGCTATCAGGAGGCGGACCCCGTTCTGGTGCGCAATGAAGTTCGCCACTTCAAGCACCACCTGATGAGTTATGTGCTCGTGGTCGCTATGCTTGCCGGGATCAATATCCTCAGCGGTGGCTTCTGGCAGGGCAATTGGTGGTTCCTGTGGGTGGCACTCTTCTGGGGCGTGGGGCTTGGATTTCACGCCCTGCGCCTCTTCGGCGATGATTTCGGACGCGGCTGGGAGGATCGCATGGTGGCCCATGTGGTCGCGCGCCGCAGCGGCCAAGGCAGTTCGGCCCCGGATGGCTCTGGTGCCAGGGGCGGCTATACTCCACCCCAACCGCCACGGTCTGGCATATCCGCGCCAGGAGCCGATATCCGCGGCGCGGGGCCGTCTGGCGGCGGGGATGGCTACGTGCCGCCCAAGCCGCCGACACCATGATTGGGCTTGCGCCCGAACTCGGCTACACTGCCCTGAGACCCTGGGAGCCTCTTCATGACCGTTCTGCCCGAAAAGGTGGCGAGCTGCGATCCAATCTGGTCGGCGTTGCGCGAGCAGGCCCACGATCTTGCCCAGACCGAACCTGCCCTGGCGTCCTACGTCCACGCCCTCGTGATCAACCACGCCCGGCTCGAGGACGCGCTCTCCTTCATTCTGGCCAAAAAGATCGGCTGTGATGACATGAGCCCGATGCTGGCGCGCGAGATTTTTGAAGTCGCGCTGCGCAGCGATCCGGAAATCGGCGCGGCGGTACGGGCCGATCTGTCTGCCACCTTTGAGCGTGACCCGGCCTGTCACTCCTATCTTCAGGCCTTCCTCTACTTCAAGGGCTTCCATGCGTTGCAATGCCATCGCATGGCACATTGGCTGTGGCAGCAGAAACGGGCACCGCTCGCCTATTTTATCCAGAGCCGGGTGTCGGAGCAGTTCGGTGTCGACATTCATCCGGCGGCACGCATCGGCCGTGGCATCATGATCGATCATGCTACGGGTGTTGTCATCGGCGAAACCGCGGTGGTCGATGATGACGTGTCGATCATGCACGATGTCACCCTCGGCGGAACCGGGAAGGAAAGTGGTGATCGTCATCCCAAGATCCGTCGTGGCGTGCTGCTGTCGATGGGAGTCAAGGTGCTGGGCAATATCGAGGTCGGAGAATACAGCCGCATAGGGGCAGGCAGCGTCGTTCTCAAATCGGTGCCGCCTGGCTGTACGGCAGTTGGTGTTCCTGCGGCCCTGGTCAATTGCCGGGGGATAGAGCGGCCCAGCCAGGAAATGGACCAGGTGATTGATCCGCCAGGTCGCAGCTGAGCACGCGCGCGTCATTCGAGATAAATTGGTCCTGCGCGCTGATCAGCCGCCAGCCTCCTGACTCTTCAGGATTTCGCGCCGGACGATGTCCGGGAATTCCATCGGCAGAAAATGACTGGCGCCCGGAACGGTGATCAGTCTGGTGTCGGGCTTTCGGGCCACGAATTCGGCTGCTTCGTTGGCGCCACAGGTTGAGCCCGGACCGTCGCCGCGGATAAGTGTCACCGGGCAGGTGACGCGGCTGGCAAGCTCATAGGCTGCGAGCGGCGTGCTGCGGAAATCCTCCGCTTCGATGCGCGGCTCGCAGGTCAGCTCGACCTGGCCATCGTCCGTAGGCCGTGTGCCACCCAGGATGTAGTTGCGCAGAACTGTGTCAGGCCAGTCCTTGAATGCGCCGCGCCCCCTGTAGGCCTCTTCCATAGCCTCGACAGATGGAAAAATCGCTCGCCGTTTGGCGGCCCGGTCCGCAATGTCTGGGCCAGGACGCGCAGCTACGCTGGGAGACACGAAAACAGGCTCAATGAGTACCAAGGCGCGCACCAGATCCGGACGCTGGGTGGCCACCATCAGGCTGGCCACGGCGCCCATGGAATGGCCGGTCAGAATGGCAGGCTTGGTGAAGAGCTGCCCCAGTGCATCCATCAGGTCTTTAGCGAACAGCCGCCAGCCCGTGGCAAATCCGGGCGGTGCTGGAAGGTGCGTTTGGCCATGGCCGCGCAGATCGCTTGCCACGATGTTGAAGCTGTCAGCAAGTGGGGTCAGCAGCGTGATGTAGGTTTGCGCATTAAAGCCATTGGCATGCGCAAAATGTAATCCTGGCGCCTGACGCGGCCAAGCGAGATAAGACATCGCCCCCCCATCAAGGGCAAGGGATCTGCGTATTGGTTCACTGCTGTCGCTCATGTTGCCTCGTGTCCTGGCCGCGGTCTTCTGCGCGAATTCTCTGTCGCGCCTGCCCATCGCATGTGTAGTGCAGCTGATTCAAACCGCCAGGGCAATTGTTCTGCGCAGCATTTGCGTCGCATCTCAAGAGTGGGCTCGCGCTGCTTGACGCTACGCAAGCAAGGAATGCGCGTGCCGCACCCGCTCATGACCCTGTAGGACAGTCTATACACACGGTCTTAGGTCAGGGCGAGCTCGGCATCGGCGACGGCGTGCTCAAGCGGCAGTCCAGCGGCAACCCAGGCGTCGAAACCACCAAAGAGCGGGCGTATATTGGTAAAGCCCGCCCTCTTCAGATGGAGCGCAGCGACTGCCGCAGACGCTTCGTTGGGGCAGGCACAGTAGACGATAACCTCATCATCCGGAGCATAGGAGCGGGCGATCTCGTCGAGCGCCGAGAAATCCGCGGCCACGGCGCCGGGAATCATGCCGTCGCGCTGACGGGCGGCCTGCTCGCGAACGTCGAGGATGATGGGCGGTTCCGGACTGCGCATCATCTCGCACAGTTCAGGTATCGAGATTCTGGCCATGCGCAGATGTCGTGCGAAGGATTGACGCTCCAGCAGTCTCGTTCCGATATAGAGCGCGAGAAGCACGACGATCAGGACTGCGCCATAGCCGCCAAGCTGATAGAGCGTTGTCAGAAGCGCGCCGACGGCATTGTGGAAGAGGCGTCCGATGAGCACCGGCACGGAAATGAACGCAATGGCGCCTAGCGCGTCGAAGGCAACAAAACGCAGGAGGTTCAATCGGATAATGCCCGAAAGCGCGACGGCGACATAGCCAAGCCCTGGCAGGAACTTCGCAAACGGTAATGTCCAGGCACCATATTTGGCAAAGGTGTCTTCGGTTCTGCGGATGCAGGAATCCGGCGACAGGGCGATCTTGCAGATAAGATTTAGAATGCGACGGCCGAAGCGCATGCCGGCAAAGTACCAGAGAAGATCGGCACTGAGCGTTGCGGCGACGCCAACGGCGAGAAGATCTGTCATGGCGGCCGTCGTCGTGGCCATGGCTCCGGCTATCAGAAGAACCGGATAGCAGGGAAGCGGGATTCCCGCCTGGTCGATAAAGACGCTGCTGAAGACGATCAGCAGACCCAGATTCGCGATCAGCGCCTCAATGACAAACATCGTGTTCCTGAATTATGGTCCTCACGCTCTACCGGGGCCCAATATATCACGACGTGGAACGCCCTCGCGGAGCGAAGCATAGTACCGGCACCTGGCGCTCCCACCAGCGTGCCCGCTACCCATCTCACATCTGGAGGAATTTTCCTATGGGGGTGGTCCAGGGCCGCGCGGGCAGGGCGATTACCACGAACGGTAGCGCGGGCGCAGCCCCTCTCCCGTCCGGCCGTGCCTGACGCAAGAGGGACCCTGAGCCCAGGACGTGCGCTACGGCCCGCGCGCTCCTATACCCTCAATGTGTCTCCTGGACGGGCAACCAGGGCGTAGAGTACAGGCATCAAAAACACGCTTATGACAAGACGGGTGATAAGACCGGCAACGATCACGATAGCGAAGGGTCGCTGCGTGTCCGTGCCTACGCCGGTTGCCAGCGCCGCGGGTAGGAGCCCAATCGAGGCCACAAGCGCGGTCATCATGATTGGCCTTAGCTTGAGAATTGCACCTTCCCGAATGGCCTCATCGAGGGGCGTTCCTCCCCGGCGCAATTCGTTGACGTAGGAAATGTAGACTACCGCCGTAAGCACCGACACCCCGAAGAGCGCGAGAAATCCAACGCCGGACGATACGGACAGCGGGGTACCGGTGAGCCATAGCGCAGCCAGACCACCGGCAGGTGCGGACAGGAGCACGCCGCCAACAGTGATAAGCGGAAATTTGAAGTTACTGTATAGCGCGAAGAGAAGAAGAAAGATGAGGAGCACTGTGAGCGGCAGGATTGTCGCAAGCTGCGCGCGTGCTGCCGTGTATTCGGAATATTCGCCTCCCCAATCCAGGTGATAGCCTGGTGGCAGGGAAACTTTGCTGTTGACTTGCTGGATCGCATCCTGAACCGCACTGGCAAGATCGCGTCCCTGCACCGAAAACTGGACCCCGATGTAGCGTGAATTGTTTTCGCGATAGATGAAAGATGCACCATCGGTAACCGATATCTTGGCAAATTCCTTGAGGGGAATTTGTTGTCCACCCGGTGTTGAAACCGGAATATTGCGTATTTCATGGGCGTTGTCGCGGTACTTCCGCTGCAGGCGCACGACAAGGTCGAATTCCTTTTCTCCCTGAACTACTTGTGTCGCGACGTCGCCTCCGATCGCGCTTTGGATCAGGCTGTTGATGTCGTCGACATTGAGGCCGTAACGGGCGATCTTGGCGCGATTGATCTTGATCGTAAGGCTTGGCTGACCCAATTCCTGAACCAGACTGACATCAGTAATGCCACGAACGTGCTGTAGGACCTGCTTGATCTGCTTCCCTTTGACCTGGAGCGTCTGAAGGCTGGACCCGAACACTTTTACGGCAAGTGCACTCTTAAGGCCGGTCTCTGCTTCATCGACCGCATCTTCGGCGGGCTGGGTGTAGTTGAAAATGATCCCGGGAAGCGTGCGAAGCTTCTTGTCCATCGCCTTGATGAGCTCTGGTTTGGTGGTATAGCGGCCGGTCCAGTCTGAATAGGGTTTCAGTCCGACATAGAATTCGACGTTGAAGAACCCGGTGGAGTCCGTGCCATCATCGGGCCGGCCCAGTTCGGAGGTGACTACGGTGACCTGATGGAACGAGCTCAGGATCTTGCGGATCTTCGGGGTAATTCTGGCAGCTTCATTGAAGGAGATTGTGTAAGGCATGGTCGCCCGCACCCATAATGCCCCCTCATCCATGTGGGGCATGAACTCAGCCCCGATGCCCGGTATCAGCAGCAGCGATCCGGCCAGAATTGCAGCGGAAGCCATGGTCGTTTTCCACGGCCGGGCGAGGCAGAAATCAAGCCCACGGACATATGCGCGCCGGATGATCTCATAACCAGGATTGCGCCGCTCGCGCACGCCATGGCGCATGAACCAAGCGCAGAGCACGGGAAGGAGCGTGAGGGTCACGATCAGCGAACCCACCAGGGCAAAAACCATGGTGTCCGCCATGGGTTTGAACAGCTTGCCCGAGGGACCGGAGAGCACATAGATCGGCAGAA
>JAGWRJ010000094.1 GCA_028869725.1 Alphaproteobacteria bacterium
CGAGATCGCCGTGCGGATGGTACTTGCCGAGTACGTCGCCAACCGTGCGCGCGGATTTCTTGGGCTTTGCCTGGTAATCCAGCGACAGCTCCGACATCGCGTACACAATGCGCCGCTGCACCGGCTTCAAGCCATCGCCGATGTGCGGCAGCGCCCGGTCCAGAATCACGTACATGGAATAATCCAGGTACGCCTTTTCGGTGAATGCCTTCAGCGGCTGGCGCTCGATGCTTGCAACGGCAAGAGTGGATATCCCGGCCATGATGAGCCCTCAACTGAGATGCTACCTCGTAAGTTGCGACATTATATCGGCGCCCGTAGGAGATTCGCCATGTGAACCGTTCGAGAAGATTCACGCATCCCATTCAAGACCAAATGGTCTGGATGTCCACAGACGAAATCTCGGGATGCCTGGGAAGTTGCCTTCTCGAAGATACCATCGCGCAGGCAAAATCCCTTTGCCTTATGACGTTGACTTAGGTGATGCCCGACCATACAGTACGGCATGTCTATTTCTTCTAGTTAGACGGCGCAACCTGCTCTTCGGAGGTCGCATGACAAGATCTAAGACGGTACGACGGCTTCTTGGGGCGGCCGCGATCTTAGGCGGTCTTCTTGCTGCCACAGCCTACGCTCTCGGACCAGGGCAAGAGTCGGAGCTCATCGCACTGAGCAATGCGTGGATTGACGCCGAGGTGCACCATGACAAGGCGGCCCTCGAGCGGCTCCTCGACGAGAGGTTTTTGGTCACTCTTGCGTCGGGCAAGACGATCGATCGAACGGCGTTTGTCGACCGGATTATGAAGACTGAAATCAAACCGTTCGAGGTCTTGAACGAAGTCGTGAACGTTCATGGTGATGCTGCCCTAGTAATCAGCACCACGAAAGACCACACCACCAAATTCACTTGGATCGCGGTCAAGAAGGAAGGCCAATGGCGGGTGATCTCCGAGACATTTTCAAAGATCACGGAGCCGAATTGATTACCGTGCCGTCTAACCCGCGGCTGCAGCGGACTCGCTCCGCTCTGCTGCGCTCGCCGCTGAGCTGCAAGCCGTTAGCCAGCCGAGTGACGTAAGGGAGAGCAAACCGAATTAGCGGCAACATGCTCATGGAGGTTTTCGAGATGCAACGCAAGACTTTGCAAATTCTTGGGTTCATTTTCGCGGCAGTTGCAGTTATGGGGCAATGTGCCCATGGGCAGGAACACAAGCCCATCAATGTGGGAACAGCCCATGGCCTGCCTTTCAGCGATGGGATGCTCGCGGAAAACACACTCTACATTGCAGGCCAGGGAGGTGACGACGAATCGGGACAGTTGGTGCCAGGCGGCATCGTAGCGGAGACTAAGGTTACCCTTGCCAACATCGAGAAGATACTGAAGGCCGCAGGTTTTGAAATGAAGGATATCGTCTCCGTCACGGTCTACTTGGCTGACATGAAGGACTTTGCAGCGATGAATAAGGTCTACAAGGACGTGATGCCTGATCCGAAACCAGTGCGTACAACGATCCAGGTCGCCGGCCTGTTGAATAATGCGCGCATCGAGATCACGGTCATTGCCGTGAAGCGAAAATAGGAAGTGTTGCCTTTAATGGCGTCCATCCGGGGACGCGCGGGCTAACTATTCGCTCAAGCGGACAGCTGCGGGTCGGTTGCGGTAACCTCACAGACGCTGCGCAGCCGCGGTTAGCTCAAGCGTTAGGCACCAGAACCCACCATTTCCCGGAGGGGAAACTCATGAGCCAGACTGGCACAGTGGACACCACCCAATCGACAGTGGCGAGAGTTGCCGGCGCCGTCCTCTTCATCGGGCTGGTGATTCTTCTTCCTGTGAACTATTTGACAGCCTTGCATTACCACGTTTCAGACATAACGGCCCACTTGGCCCAGTATCGCTTCAACATCGCCGTCAACGTTTTCTACATTCTAGATTCGCTGGTTGTTCTTAGTCTGCTATACGTCATTTTAAAGCCGGTCAATCGTAGCGTCGCACTTGTCGCGACCTTCTTTCGGCTGTTGTCCGCGGTGGCTTGGGCCATCTTGGCGCTTACGATGCTGAACGTGCTGCAGCTTCTTGGCGACCCCATGCATCTGTCGGCGTTCTCGACAAATCAACTACAAGCTCTAGCAAAACTCCAAGGTGCTTATGGTAATGACGCTTATTACATCGGCTTGCCGGCCTGGGCGTTGGCCTCGATGATATATAGCGTTTTGTGGCTCAAGTCCAAGTACATACCGAAGGCCCTGGCCACATACGGTTTACTCTCATCAGTTTGGTGCGCCTTATGTGCTTTTGCGTATCTGGCAGTGCCGCACTTCGATCAAATGGTCAATGTATGGCTCTACGATGTGCCAATGGTCATTTTTGAGCTCGTATTAGGACTTTGGCTTTCGGTTAGGGGATTGCGAGTTCATGAAAGAGCGGCCTAACAATTCGCTGCAGCCGACCGTCATCCCGCTACGCGGGCTGCCGTCGGCTGAGCTCAGGCGTTAGAACCCGAGAAAGTATCACTAATATTCTATGAATCTAGCCAGTCAAGTGTTTGCCTTTCTCGCGGCCGCATTGCATGTCTTCATCTTCTGCATGGAGAGCTTGTGGTTCATGCGACCCA
>JAGWRJ010000095.1 GCA_028869725.1 Alphaproteobacteria bacterium
CCTTGTTGCGCGAGCTGTCCGGGGAATCGAAGTTGATCTCGCCGACCTTGAGCAGCGCAAAATAGCGCTCGCCGTCCTTGGGCGGGCGGATCAACCCCGACACGGTATCGCCGGTGCGCAGGTTGAAGCGGCGGATCTGGCTGGGGCTGACGTAGATGTCGTCGGGGCCGGCCAGGTAGCTCTCGTCGGCCGAACGCAGGAAGCCGAAGCCGTCCTGCAGGATCTCCAGCACGCCCTCGGCCCAGATGCCGCCGCCGGCGCGGGCGTGCGCCTTGAGGATGTTGAAGATCACGTCCTGGCGGCGCTGCCGGGCCACGCCTTCCTGGATGCCCAGCGACTCGGCGAAGGCCAGCAGCTGCGGCGCCTTCATGCGCTTGAGTTCGGTGAGGTTGATCAGGTTGTCGTTGCTGCCGACGTCACCGCTCTCGTCGTCGTCCATCGGCAGGCCGTTCGGGTTGCGCTGGCCGCCGCCGCCCCCCTGGTTGCCCCGCTGGCCGCGCTCGTGGCGGCGGCGCCGGCCGCGGTCGTTGCGGTCGTTGCGGCGTTCGTTGTTGCCCTGGCCGCCCCCCTGGCCGCCGTTCGGATTGCCGCCGTTGCCCTGGCCACCGCCCGGCTGGCCCTGGGCCGGCTGGTTGCCCTGCGGGGCAGGCGCGGGGGCCGGGGCGGAGGCCTGCGAGGCCCCGCCTTCTGGCGACGGGCGCTCGACCGGGAGACTGGCCTGCACCGGTGCCGGAGCGGCCGGCGCGGACGTACTGGCCAGCGCGTCGGCGCCGGCCTTGGCCGCTGCGCTCTTGCGCGGTGCGCGCTGGCGGGGCTCGCCGGCAGGCCGGTTCTCGGCGCCGTCGGCGTCGTGGGGTGCTTTGCTTTCGATATCGGACACGGGCAAACCTCGTCGGGGCGCCGTTGCTACAGGAAGGAAGGGAAGGCATCGCGCGGAGTGCGCGGCGGAACGGGACCGTTCCGGACAGGGCCGCGAATCTAGCACCCGCCGCGCGGCCCCGTAAAGCGCGGCGGCGGGTAACGGGCGCCGGTCAGAGCGCCTTGTCGATCATCTGGGTCAGCTGGCCCTTGCCGACGGCGCCGATCTGGGTCGCCTCGACCTTGCCGTTCTTGAACATCATCAGGGTGGGGATGCCGCGCACGCCGTAGGTGCGGGGGGTCTGCTGGTTCTGGTCGATGTTCAGCTTGACCACGCGCAGCTTGCCCTCGTACTGCCTGGCCAGCTCGTCCAGCACCGGCGCGATGGCCTTGCAGGGGCCGCACCATTCGGCCCAGAAGTCGAGCAGGACCGGGGTGTCGGACTTGAGCACTTCCTGCTCGAAAGCGGCGTCGCTGACGTGGGTAATGAGATCGCTCACCGGTGATTCTCCGAGGGTAGACGGTGGGATGAGGGCGACCGCGCGGCCTGCATCGGCTACACTGGGGCGCCCATGAAGCGCGGGTCGTTCCGTCGTGGGGAAACTGGATCGCCGTTGCGGCGAAGTTCCATTCCAGCCTAACTCGGGGCGCGATTCAAGCGATTCAAGGCACCGGCCAGCGGGTGGTTCCGTTGACATAGGCAAGGGTCCGGCCCAACCGCCCATCCTTGCCTATGCCAGCGGAGCTGCCGGCCCGGGCCATCCCATGCCGGCGCCCGCCTCGGTGCGCAACGGCGGCGCGCGGACCTGGCTCCGCCCGACGCCCGCGCCTCCCTCCCGCGCCGTACCACCACCTGTCCCAAGGCCATGCGGCGGCGGGACCGGGCTGGCGCCCCGCGCCGCCTGCCAGAGACTGCTATCCGACATGTCCGAAACCGTTCTCACCGATACGTTCTTTACCAACTTCGACCTGCATCCGCTGCTCGCCCAGGGCCTGGCCGACGCCGGCTTCACCCGCTGCACGCCGATCCAGGAGCTGACCCTGCCGGTCGCCCTGTCCGGTCGCGACGTCGCCGGCCAGGCGCAGACCGGCACCGGCAAGACCTGCGCCTTCCTGGTCGCCATGATGAACCGCCTGCTGACCCAGCCGGCCGCGGCCGACCGCAAGGATTCCGACCCGCGAGCCCTGGTGATCGCGCCGACCCGCGAGCTGGCGATCCAGATCGATGCCTCGCTCAGAACCTATGGCCGGGCCCTGAAGCTGCGCCAGTGCGTGATTTTTGGCGGCGTGAGCCAGAACCGGCAGGTACAGGATTTGGCCAAGGGCGTGGATGTGCTCGTTGCAACGCCCGGGCGCCTGCTCGATCTTATCACCCAGCGCCATCTGCGTCTGGACCATGTGGAAGTGTTCATCGTCGATGAAGCAGACCGCATGCTCGACATGGGCTTTATCCGAGATGTCCGACGTATCGTCGCGATGCTGCCCAAGGCCCGGCAATCCATGCTGTTTTCGGCGACCATGCCCGATGATGTGGTCAAGCTTGTTGGTGACATGCTGAAAGAGCCCGAACGGATCGAGATCGTACCCCAGTCACGACCGGCAGAGCGCATCGAGCAACGCGTTCTGTTCGCCGAGAGCCGGCAAAAGCGTAGCGTGCTCGCCCGCCTGTTGCGCGATCCGGACGTCAAGCGCGCCATCGTCTTCACCCGCACCAAGCACGGCGCCAACAAGGTCGCTGAAGCACTGGAAAAGACCGGATTTTTGGCTGAAGCGATTCATGGCAACAAATCCCAGAATGCCCGTCAGCGTGCGCTGGCCCGCTTTCGCAGCGGCGAGGCGCCGATCCTTGTCGCCACCGATATCGCGGCACGCGGCATCGATGTCGATGAGATCACCCACGTCATCAATTTCGAATTGCCCAACGAGCCGGAAAGCTATGTTCATCGCATTGGCCGCACGGCGCGTGCCGGTGCCAGTGGCGTCGCAATTTCGCTGGTTGATGAGAGCGAAAAAGGTCTCCTGCGCCAGATCGAACGCGTCACGCGCCAGCGTATCCAGATCGTGCCGCCGCCAGAGGGCGTAGCCGAGAAGACGCCAGATCCCCAGCCGGTCCGCCCGGCTGCGCGTCCACCACATAACGCCGCCGAGCGTACGCCCGGGCGCGAAGGACGCCGTCGTCCCCGGCGCAAATCCCGCGCTGGTCGGGCGCAAACCTCGGCGCCGGCCGCCCAGGCGTCACGCTAATCCCGCGCACGGGCCGGTATCGTTCAGTGGGCCTGGGCCGTGTAGTCTGCAAGCACGCGGGCCACGACTTCGGTCACGTTCTTGCCGGTTGGAATGTGCAGGAATTCATTGGGGCCATGCGCATTGGAGTGGGGGCCAAGCACGCCCGTGATGACAAACTGGGTGTCCGGAAATTTGGCGCCCAGCATGCCCATGAACGGGATCGAACCACCTTCTCCCATCATCGCGGCCGGACGGCCAAAGGCCGCCTCTGAGGCCTGTACGATACTCTGTGCAAGCCAGGGCGCCAGCGCCGGTGCATTCCAGCCTCCTTGCCCCGGTTCTTCGACGAACTCCACCTTGGCCCCGTAGGGCGGGTCGCGCTCCAGTTCAGCCTTGAGCGCGGCGGTGGCCCTGGCGGCATCGACGGTGGGAGGCAGACGCATCGAAAGCTTGGCGGTGGTGAAGGGGCGCAGCACATTGCCTGCATTCTGGGGTTCGGGAGCGCCTGCCAGTCCGACGGTCGACAGGGCCGGACGCCAGGTGCGGTTGAGTACCTGTTCGGCCGGATCCTCGCCCATCGCCGTCATGCCTGGCAGGAACGGAAACTTGCTGTAGACCGCAGCGCCGAGCGCCTTGGCCGCTTCGCGCGCCTGCGCCCGGCGTTCGTCCGGGATCTGGCAGTAAAGGGCATCGAGTTTGATGCGTCCGGTTTCAGCCTCTTCGACGCGTTCAAGCAGGCTGCGCAGGATGCGGAAGGAGGACGGAACAATGCCTGAGGCATCGCCTGAATGTACGCCTTCCTCGAGCACACGCACGGTGAGATTGCCCATCGCGATACCGCGCAAGGAGGTAGTCAGCCATAGCCGCTCGTAATCGCCGCAACCCGAATCGAGACAGACGACAAGGGCAGGCTTGCCCAGACGCGGCGCAAGATGATCGACATAGGCGGGCAGGTCGTAGCTGCCGGATTCCTCGCAGGCCTCGATCAGGATGCAGCAGGGGGCATGGGCAATGTGCTGGTCGCGCAGACCAAGAATGGCCGTCAGCGCACCGAACATCGCGTACCCGTCATCTGCCCCTCCGCGCCCATAGAGCCGCTCGCCCTTGAGCTGGGGCGTCCACGGACCGAGCCCTTCCGACCAGCCTGTCATTTCCGGCTGCTTGTCGAGATGGCCGTACAAAAGGACCGGCGCCGCGCGCTCGGCCCCGCCGGTTCCGGGGATCTCGATCAGGATGACGGGCGTCCGTCCCTCGAGCCGCACCACCTCAAGGCGGGCGCCGTCGATGGCGCCAAGACGCGTTTCGGCCCAGCCGGCAAGCAGGGCGACAGCCCGTTCCATATGGCCATGCTCACGCCAGGAGGGATCAAAATGCGGGGATTTGTTGGGAATACGGATATAGTCGATCAGGGTGGGGACGATCTCCTCATCCCAGCTCCGGCCGATAAAGGATTTGAGCCGCTTTCCATCCATGGTGCGCCCTCCTCTTGCTCTGCTATGCGCGGCTCCCCTATGACAGAGGCAGAGCAGAGGGAAAAGGGCCAACATGCAGAGCGATCCGGAACTGCAGCGCCTGCGCGAATCCATCGACAATATCGACGCGGCACTCATTCATTTGCTGGCCGAGCGCTTCAAATGTACGCAGGCCGTAGGTCAGCTCAAGGCGACCCACGGACTGGCCGCGGCCGATCCGGAACGTGAGGCCCAGCAGATCGCCCGTTTGCGGCGGCTGGCCGAAGCCGCCAAGCTCGATCCGGATTTTGCCGAGAAATTCCTCGGTTTCATCGTCAAAGAAGTGATCCGTCACCACGAAGCAATCCGCGTCGCGGGTCGTTGACCTATAGGTCAAGCCGCGGCGCATTTGCACTCTTGCCAAGTTCGACACAAGGCTGACAGATTGTCGGCCGTCCCGTTCTCCGGAGCCTTGCCATGGATCTCAGTTTTTCGCCCGAAGACGAAGCCTTCCGTCGGGAAGTGCGCGACTTCATTGCCAACAACTACCCCGAGCGCCTCAAGGGCAAGGCCCGGCGCGAATTCTCCGATCGGGAAGATTTTCTCGCCTGGCAGAAGGTCCTCTACAAGAAGGGCTGGGTTGCTCCGCTCTGGCCCAAGGAATATGGCGGCACGGGCTGGACCATCACCCAGCGCTACATCTTCAACGAAGAATGTGCGCGCGCCGAGACCCCGCAATTGCTGGCCTTTGGTCTTTCCATGGTGGGCCCGGTGATTTTCACCTTTGGCAACGAAGCTCAGAAGAAGCGCTTCCTGCCGCGCATCCTGTCGGCAGAAGACTGGTGGTGTCAGGGCTATTCGGAGCCGGGCTCCGGCAGTGATCTTGCCAGTCTCAAGACCCGGGCCGTGCGCGAAGGGGACCATTATATCGTCAATGGTCAGAAGACCTGGACCACCCTGGCCCAGTTTGCCGACTGGATCTTCTGTCTGGTTCGGACCGATCCCAATGTGAAGCAGCAGGAAGGCATTTCCTTCCTGCTGATCGACATGAAGACCCCAGGCATCACCGTCAAGCCGATCATCCTGATGGACGGTGCCCATGAGGTGAACGAAGTCTTCTTCGACAATGTGAAGGTGCCGGCGGAAAACCTGATCGGCGAGGAGAACAAGGGCTGGACCTACGCCAAGTTCCTCCTGGTAAACGAACGCTCCGGGATCGCCGGTGTGGCCCGCTCCAAGAAGCAGATCGAACGGCTGAAGGAAATCGCTGCTGCGGAAACCGTTGATGGTGCGCCCCTGATCGGTACCGACGAGTTCTCACGCAAGGTCGCCGAACTCGAGATTGATCTGACCGCCCTTGAGTTCACGGAGCTGCGCACGCTTGCCCAGGAAGCCAGCGGCAAGCATGCGGGGCCGGAAAGCTCGATACTCAAGATCAAGGGTACCGAAGTGCAGCAACGTATTACCGAACTGACGCTCGAGGCAGTCGGCTATTATGCCTATCCCTTCGCGCGTGCCTTCGGTGACAATGAATTCCCGCCTGGTCCGGATTATGCAGTTGGCCAATCCGGTACATATTTCAACATGCGCAAGACCTCGATTTATGGTGGTTCCAACGAGATCCAGCGCAACATCATCGCCAAGGCGGTGCTGGGACTTTAATCCGCGGCAGATGGGGCGAATGTTCGCCAATCTGTATTCGCCTGCCGGTTAGAAGAGGGCTCTTATGGATTTTTCCTATAGCGAAGAGCAGACCCTGCTCCGCAATTCCGTCTCGAAGTTTCTCGCTGATCATTATGATTTCGAGAACTACAAGAAGATTTCGCGCTCCGAAGCCGGCTGGTCGCAGGCGGTGTGGAAGCAGTTTGCCGAGCTTGGCCTGATGGCGGCGCCGCTGCCCGAAGAGTATGGCGGACTTGGCGGCGGTGCGATCGAGACCATGATCATCATGGAAGAATTCGGTCGTGCCCTCGTGGTCGAACCGTTCGTCTCCACGGTCGTGGTCGGTGGCGGCTTTCTGCGTCACGGTGGCAGTGGGGCGCAGAAGGAGCGCTGGCTGAACAGGATCGCCGAGGGCAGCACGGTGATGGCGTTCGCCTTTGCCGAGCGCGATGGCCGCTATAATTTCGCTGATCTGACGACCACCGCCAAAAAGGACGGCAGCGGCTATCTGCTGAACGGACAGAAAACGGTAGTGCTGAAGGCGCCTCATGCCGACGTCCTGATCGTCACTGCCCGTACCGGGGGTGGGCGTCGTGACACTAAGGGGGTGTCGGTTTTCCTCGTCGACAAGAACGCCAAGGGTGTGTCAACGCGCGACTATCCGACGATTGATGGCCAGCGTGCCTCCGAGGTCAGCTTCGACAATGTCGCGGTACCTGCCGAGGCGCTGCTTGGCACTCAGGATGATGGTCTTGGTCTGATCGAGCAGGTAAGCGATGAGGCGATCGCCGCGCATACCGCGGAAGCCGCCGGTGCGATGAAGGTCCTGCTCGATGCCACCGTCGAATACACCAAGACGCGCAAGCAGTTCGGCGTGCCGATCGGCAAGTTCCAGGTGCTGCAGCACCGCATGGTCGACATGTTCATCCAGGCCGAACAGACGACGTCCATGGCACTGATGGTGACACTCAAGCTCAGCGAACCCGAAATCGAGCGCAAGAAGGCCGCTTCTGCGGCCAAGGTGCAGCTGGGCAAGGGTGGACGGTTTGTCGGACAGCAGGCCGTGCAGCTCCATGGTGGCATGGGGATGACCGACGAGCTCAATGTCGGCCATTACTTCAAGCGCCTCACGCTTCTCGACACGCTGTATGGCAATATCGACCATCATCTCAAGCGGTACGCGGCACTGAGCGCGTAACTACTGACCACCCTTTTGCGGGGACGCTCCCATGTCTGCACTTCTTTACGACAAGCGGGGCGCGGTGGTGCGCCTGACGATCAACCGGCCCGAGGCGCGCAACCCGCTGGGAGAAGAGGGTGACGGCGCACTCTTCGCGGACGCCGCGCAGCGCATCAATGAGGATCGTGAGGTACGCTGCGCAATCCTGACAGGCGCGGGTCCGGCATTTTCGGCTGGCGGCAATCTCAAGGCGATGCGCGCGCGCTCGGGCAGTTTTGCCGGAGCGCCGGTCCACATCCGCGAACGCTATCGCAACGGCATTCACCGCCTGGTGAAGGCGATCTGGGGTATCGAAGTGCCGGTGATCGCCGCCGTCAACGGTCCGGCGATCGGGCTCGGCAATGACGTTGCCTGTCTTGCTGACCTGCGCATTGCGGCGGACAACGCCGTGTTCGGCGCAACCTTCCTCAAAGTAGGGCTGGTCCCAGGCGATGGCGGTGCCTGGATTCTGCCGCGTACGATCGGTATGGCCCGTGCCGCGGAGCTGTTTTACACCGGCGATACAATCGATGCCGCCACGGCGCTGCAATGGGGCCTCGTCTCCCGCGTGGTACCGGCCGCACAGCTGATGCAGGAGGCTGAGGCTCTGGCGGCACGCATCTGTCGCCAGCCTCCTGACGTTCTGCGCATGACCAAACGCCTGATGCGTGAAGGGCAGGGGACGAGCTTTGACACGATCATGGAGATGTCGGCCGCATTTCAGGCTCTTGCCCATGTCACCGACGACCATGCCGAGGCGGTCGCGGCCTTTTTCGACAAGCGCACACCGAACTTCAAGGGCAGCTGAGAATATTGCTGCCTCAGGTGGCGTGGATCGGGTGATCAGCAACCGGCCGTCAGGCGCAGCGCGCCTCGCTCACGCAGCGTTCGGCAGGCAGAATGGCCATGACTTCGGTGCCGACACCGGGCGCGCTTGAAAGGCGGACATTGCCACCATGGGCCTCAATGAGGCCCTTGACGATTGCAAGTCCAAGTCCCGTGCCGCGCTCCGCGGTGGTGATGTCATGGCGGGACTGGCCAAAAGTCTCGAAGACACGCTCGACATCGTTGGCAGCGATACCGATCCCGGTGTCATGGACGCCGAAGGCAATGTCGCCATTGACCAAGCGGCGGGCGAAGGCCGTTACCTGACCGCCCACGGGCGTGAATTTTACGGCATTGGAGAGGAGATTGAGCAGGATCTGGCGCAACGCCCGGTCATCGGCCCGCACCCGTGGCAAGCCTTGCGCGCAGGCGCACTCAAGCACAATGCCGCCCGCAGCCGCACGTGGTTCCAGCGTCTGAATGCTGTCGGCAAGAAGCGTGTACAGATCGACATCACGCTCGTC
>JAGWRJ010000009.1 GCA_028869725.1 Alphaproteobacteria bacterium
GACTTCGCACTGGTGCGTGCAGCTGGCGTGATCGAAAAGCTGCGCGTCTATCCCGAGCGCATGCAGGAAAATCTGGACCGTACCCGCGGCCTTGTTCACTCCCAGCGTGTACTTCTAGCCCTGACCCAGGCCGGTGTCAGCCGCGAAGATGCCTATCGTCTCGTCCAGCGTAACGCCATGCGTGCCTGGAATGGCGAAGGCTCACTCCTCGATCTTCTGGCCGCAGACAAGGACGTGACGCAAGCCCTGCCCCAGGCGAGGCTCGAACAGCTCTTCGATCTCGACTATCACTTCAAACATGTCGACGCCATCTTTACCCGTGTATTTGGTGCATAGCGCACCTGACCGCACACAAGGTGCTACCTGTCGCGTCCGACTACCGGTAGCGACGACGACAGTCCGCCGTCCACAGGAAGCGCCTGTCCATTGACGTAGGACGCCTCGTCACTGGCGAGGAAAAGTGCCGCCGTGGCGATCTCCTCGGGGTGACCATAGCGGCGCAGGGGGTTGAGCTGGCCGATCTTGCCTTCGCTTCCGCGCGCCCGGGCACGCTCGAAGATAGGCTGCGTCATACCCGTCTCGATGATGCCTGGGCAGATCGCGTTGACACGCACACCGGTGCCATAGAGAAAGTTCGCTGCCGTCGTCACCAGATTTATGACACCAGCTTTGCTGGCACTATAAGGTCCTGGCCCGGCACCGGAGCGCAGACCCGCCACCGATGCCGTGCAGACTATGGCCCCCTTGCCGGCCGGAACCATTACCCGCGCGGCATGCTTGATCGCGAGAAAAACACCGATCAGGTTGACCTCCAGAATCTGCATCCAGTCTTCCGCTGTCGCCTCGAAGAAGCTGGGTCCAAGTCCCCCGGAAATACCGGCATTGGCATACACAGCGTCAAGCCGGCCAAATTCGCGCATCGCCATATCCACGGCACCGGCAACGTCAGCTTCCTTCGCCGCATCGGCCTTCAGCGCGATCGCCGTTCCACCGGTCTCGCGAATGGCGCGCGCAGTCTCTTCGACGCCATCGGAACGATCAAAGCAGATGACGGCAGCACCTTCCTGGGCAAAAAGCCTCGCTGAAGCACGGCCGATGCCGCTTCCTGCGCCGGTGACAATGGCTCCGCGTCCTTCAAGACGGTTCATGGGTAGTCCTCCGCGTGTCTATCTGGGCCATCATGTCATGGACCGGACAAACGAACTACTGGGCAACATCCCGCTTTGCGCAATCCAGGATTTAGACAACCTGACGCAGGTAGCGCAGCGGCCGGCCAGCAACGAGGCTCTGCGCGGCCTGCAAAATGGCATCGGTGTCGAGACCATACTCGGCATAAAGCTGGTCGATACGCCCGGACTGGCCGAAATGCTCGACGCCGAGTGAGGCTGTGCGGTGCCCCTGCACCCCACCCAGCCAGGACAGGGTCGCCGGATGACCATCGATCACGCTGACAAGCCCCGCTGATCCAGGAAGCTCTGCAAGCAACTTCTCAATATGGGAGCGCGCTGCCGCATGTCCGCGCCTGCGCGCGCGTTGCGCAGCCTGCCAACCCGCGTTGAGGCGATCTGCGCTCGTAACCGCGAGCACCGCAACATCGCGCCGATCTTCGGACAGATAGCCTGCAGCCGCAATCGCTTCGGGTGCCACCACACCCTGATAGGCGATACACACTTCGCAGTTGGGTCCGGGCGGACGCAGCCAGTACCCACCATCAATGACCGCTGCCGCAAGCCCGTCCAGACGGCGCACGGGTTGTACAAGCGGTCGCGTGGAGAGGCGCAAATATACCGACCCCCCGGTTTCGTCACGCAGCCAGCTGTCTTCACTGGCCTGCCCATCGCGCTGCAGATAGTCAAACGACCAGTGGAGGATGGCCGCGAGTTCATCGACAAAGGCCGGCTCAAAGCTTGCAAGCCCGTCCTGTGCCATGCCGATGAGGGGGGTTCCGATCGACTGATGGGCGCCGCCTTCGGGGGCAAGCGTGACTCCCGAGGGCGTAGCTACCAGAATGAAGCGGGCGTTCTGGTAGCAGGCATAATTGAGTGCATCGAGGCCTCTTGCAATGAACGGATCGTAGAGCGTCCCAATGGGGATCAGCCGCTCGCCAAACAATGTGTGCGAAAGCCCCAGTGCCGCCAGCGCAATGAAGAGGTTGTTCTCGGCGATGCCCAGCTCAAGGTGTTGACCCCTGGGTGACATGGTCCAGCGATACGTCGAGGCGATCTTCTCCTGTTTGAACCGGTCTTCGGCCGTCGATCGGTCATAGACGCCGCGCCGGTTCACCCAACCACCCAGATTGGTCGAAACGGTAACATCCGGAGAGGTGGTGATGATGCGCTCGACAAATGTGCTCTGCTCGCGCGCCAGATCAAAAAGAATGCGCCCAAAACCCTCCTGCGTAGACATCTCCTCGGCTTTGGGAACGGTCAGGGAAGGTGGCACCTCGATGCGCGCGGCTGAATACCTTCGCCGCCCCTCGGACACGAACGGTACCGTCTTCAGGAAATCCTCATACGCGCCTGGCGGACGCGGCAGACCCTCGAACAGATCCCACTCGTGATCGGCACGGATCTGCATTTTCTGGCGCAGGACCTCCATCTGCGCCGGCGTCATGAGACCTGCATGGTTGTCCTTGTGTCCCGCCAGAGGCGTACCGTAGCCCTTGATTGTATAGGCGATAAAGCAGACCGGCCCGTCATCACTGATCGATGCGAAGGTATCGAGCAGCAGGTCGAGATCGTGACCGCCAAGATTGCACATCAACTCCGACAGCGCCTCGTCGCTCAGGCTCTCGATCATCCGGCCAGCTGGCGAATTGCGTCCCAGATCACCATAGAGCCGCGAACGCCAGGCGGCGCCTCCCTGAAACGACAGCGCCGCGTAAAGATCATTGGGCGCAGTATCGATCCAGCGCTTCAGATCCTCTCCACCCGGCGCCTGGAACGCCGCCTCCATCTTGCGACCATATTTGAGGGTCACCACCCGCCAGCCAAGCGCCCGGAACATCGCCTCGAATTTCTGCTCCAGGCCCTCACGAATGACACCGTCCAGGCTCTGGCGGTTGTAGTCGACAATCCACCATGTGTTGCGCAGGCCATGCTTGGACCCCTCAATGAGGCACTCATAGATGTTGCCTTCATCAAGTTCGGCATCGCCTACCAGAGCGATCATTCGTCCCGCGCGGTCCGGGTCCCTCAGGTTCCTGGCCAGGAGGTAGTCCTGGGTCAGACTTGCAAAGGCAGTCATCGCAACCCCAAGTCCGACCGATCCGGTGGAGATATCCACATCGTCACCATCCTTGGTCCGCGAGGGATAGCTCTGCGCACCCCCCAGGGCACGAAACGCCTCGAGCTTTTCGCGGGTCTGCTGCCCGAACAGGTACTGAATGGCGTGAAACACAGGACTGGCATGTGGCTTGACCGCCACACGGTCGAACGGACGCAGCACCGAAAAATAGAGGGCGCTCATCAGCGTGGTCATCGAGGCGCAACTTGCCTGATGTCCTCCAACCTTCACCGCGTCCTCGGTTGGACGCAAATGATTGGCATTGTGGATGGTCCAGCAGGACAGCCACAGTACCTTGCGTTCCAGTTCGCGGATAATCTCGCGCATCGCGCCGCCTCGATCTTGCCAGTCGGACCGCTTCTTGAGGCAGACTGCGGCAGAAAGCAAATTCTTCCTCGGAAGATTGCGGCTCGTCCTTGCCTGCTGCCGATTCTTCTCTCCGACAAACGCCCAAGTCTCCGCGCACCTTGTGGGAACCGCTTTAGGGGAAGCCTGACAGCGCCGCCCGGTCCCCTTGCGGCTGATAGCGGCCAGAACGTCATTGGCCCGTTCTACCCACGCCTCCAAGGCCAGATGGCTGCGCCCCCTGGCGCCGCTCAATATTTGAGTTTCCTGACAGAAGGCCTGAAACTTGCCCAGATTGGGGGAGGCTTGCCGCCCTTCGGCAGAGCGCATTGTCACGGATTTCAAAGATGAGACCACAAACATGTATCGGACGCGTGAGGGAACGCACGACCCCTTGCATGCAACATCCCCGCACAGCACAGGACGCGAAAGAACGATGACCGTCAGACAACGATTTTTTGCGGCTCTGCGTGAAGCCACCAGGGCATTCCTGGCAGATGACGCGCTGGGCCATGGTGCGGCCATTGCGTTTTATACTCTCACTGCATTTGTACCGGTTCTGTACATCATTCTTGCCCTCGTCGGAGATATTTACGGCCGCGGAGTAGCACAGGGCGCCATGGCTCAGGATCTTCAGCATCTTGTCGGCCCGCATGTTGCGAAGATGTTGAACCAGACACTTCAGAATGCCGCCTCTGCGCATCGCGACCGGCTGGGCGACATTTTAGACTTGGTATTTCTGACAGGCGTTGCCTCGGGCGCCTTTGGCGAAATCCAGGCAGCCCTCAACGCGATCTGGAATGCTCAGCCAGAATCGCGAGGCTGGCGCGACATCCTGCGCACGCGCCTGAAAAGCCTTGGCCTGGTACTTGGCCTGGCATTGCTGATGGTCGTCTCGATGATCGTGACCACGTTCGTCACCACGTACGCAAGCCAATTGCTCGCACTTGAACGTTCCGGATCCGGCTTCGCACTTCAGGTAGTAAATTTCGTCGGCATGTGGATTGTTTTCGCTGCGGTGTTTGCAGCGATGTACCGGATCCTTCCACGCGTTGAGCTTAGTTGGCGAGACGTCGGAGTCGGCGGGATTCTCACCGGTCTTCTGTTTCAGCTTGGTCAGATCGCGCTC
>JAGWRJ010000096.1 GCA_028869725.1 Alphaproteobacteria bacterium
AGGCCGGACAGATGGCAGCACCCGACTACGGGCCAACCCTCATTTACCGCTTGCGTCCGAGGGGGCGTCCACAGATGTCTCCGGTACAATGTGAAATGCACCCCTGTCTCAGGCCGGACAAAAGAAATATCGATTAACTAGCCCCGCTTTACGGGGCCCTTTCACTTTGTGCTGATCATTTCGAGAGGTTACAGAAATTGTCGTCTTAGGTCAGCGATTTATTGAATTTCCTGAAATCACTTCGACCCCGTTCCAAAAAGTCCACGGCACAAAAGGGGCACAAAACCCGGGTTGGATTTTGGCGTGTTTTGGGGGCGCAGTTACCCGGCCGCTGGTCGCCCATGACCCGTTCCATAATTGGGAAACACGTCTGGAAAATTCCCTCAGTGCAAATCGTCTGACCATGATTTCCGCGTAGGCTTACGTGTGGAATCCGGCTTAGAGTGTCCTAGGTCCTGTGGCGTCGCACTGCGGGCGGATCATTCGTGTCGGCTAGTGGAATGGACCAAATGTATTCTGCGACAGCGCCTGAGACTTGCTCAGGCGGCCTTGAGGTAGCGATTTGGCCTGATGGTCAAATCGGTTCGGCGCGACGCAAGTTGCTGCACTAGCCGTGAGGGAATGCTGTCGGGAGGGAATGCTAGCCGACTGACGACGGAAGGGCTAAGCTTGACCATGAGCAACTCTCACCCCGTAATCTTTTTCGGTCATGGCAATCCAATGAATGCCATAACCAGTAACAGCTATACGGAAGCCTGGCGGCGCATTGGGCGAGAGACGCCTAGACCCAGAGCTATCTTGTCGATTTCCGCGCACTGGTATGTTCCAGGTACGCGGGTTACGACTTCCTCCGCGCCACGTACGATCCACGATTTTGGCGGATTTCCTCCCGAGCTCTTTCAGGTGAACTATCCCGCGCCGGGAGACCCTATTTTAGCGCGCAGGGTGCGAGAACTTCTGTCACCGCTCGACGTGATAGAAGACAACGGCTGGGGGCTCGACCACGGAACATGGTCTGTGCTTAAGCACGTATATCCGGCAGCTGACATTCCGGTCGTCCAGCTGAGCATCGACGAAACCAAACCCGCTGCGTTTCATTTTGAGATCGGCCAAAGACTCGCGCCCCTCCGTGAAGAAGGCATCCTGATCGTTGGAAGTGGTAATCTCGTTCATAATTTGCGCACTTATGCTTGGGACCGTCATCTGCGTGCCCCCTACGATTGGGCGGTCCGCTTCGAAGATGCCGCGAAAGACATGATCCTAGCAGGCGATTTCAAGCCGCTCATCGATTACGAGGCGCTTGGACGTGACGCGGCGTTGTCGATACCGACGCCCGATCATTATCTGCCGTTGCTTTATGTGCTCGGCGCAGGACGACGGGGCGAACGCATCCATTTTCCGGTCGAAGGTATCGATGGCGGCTCGATCTCGATGCTCACTCTACAAATCGGGTGACAATGATAACGGATTTGAAACAGGGAGAATGCGGATAAAATCCGCGACGTAGCCTTTCTGGTCGGCAGCCTCAGGAAGGACACGATCAACCGGAAGGTTGCCAACGCGCTCGCAGATGTTGCGCCTCCCGCGTTACAGTCAAGACTGCGACGAGAACCCGCCCGCGGCTTGGACGGCACCGGACGGGGTGAGAAGAACGAATAGTGCCAGGGGCGACAACAGCCTAGTATCTAAGGATGCAAAGCTAAATCACAATCCCAAAGGACATTCGGGTTGGTTTGGGCTTGAAAGCGCATGACCGACTTCATTTTACGCTGTTGCCCGACGGTACAGTGATGATGCGGGCGAAGACACGCAGCCTGGGCGATCTCTATGGTGCGCTCCACAAGCCTGGACGAAAGCCTCTCTCAATCGCTGATATGAAGCGCTGACGTGCAGGGTCTGGATGCCAATGTATTGGTGCGGATTCTCTTGAAGGACGATGCCCGCTAGGCCGGGGCTGCCGAAGCTGAATTGGACCGAGCCAAAAAGATCGGCGAGCCCTTGCTGTTTGTCCAGCGTCAGATCTGCAACCAGTTTGCGAGGACGAGCGTTCTCCTCCTCAAGTTGCTTCAGTCTACGTACCTCGGAGGGAATGAGCCCGCCGTAGACCTTTTTCTATCGAAAGAACGTCGCCTGGCTGATCCCCATTTTGCGGCATACCTCCTCGACCGAGGTGTCGCCTTCGGCCTGCTGCAGCGCCAAAGCGATTTGTTGTTCCGCAAATCGGGACTTCTTCATGGCCAGGCCCCCCAGAGCAGCCTAGCCGGAAAGCTCTCATTCAACCCGCTCCAACGAGTTGGGAGGAGACCCCCCTTATCGTTTCCCCCGACACGTCCAGGAACAGACGCACGAGATCCGTGTTGACGTAGTAGTTGCTTCGACCTGTGCGTTGCTTGGCGACGAAACCTTTCTCGGCCAGCAGATCGAGATACTTCGCCGCCGTTTGACGGGAGACCTTGAGGTCTTTCACGACGAATTCGATACGTGTGTAAGGATGGCGGAACAGGTTGTTCAGTAGGTCTCGCGAGTAGAGGTTCGGTAGTTCGTCACGCATCCGTTTCTTGCCGCTGGCCATCTGGGTTCGTATGCCCTCGACCAGCGCAAGCGTGGTTTGCGCCGTGTCGGCCACGGCCTCCAGCATATAGAGAATCCAGTCTTCCCATGCGCCGTGGGTGCGTACCGCCTGAATCAGGCGGTAGTAGTCCGCCTTCGTGCGCGTGATGCGACGCGAGAGATAGAGAATCGGAGATTCGAGAAGGCCGGCGCGGGTGAGATAAAGCAGGTTCAGGATGCGGCCGATACGTCCGTTCCCATCGGGAAACGGGTGAATGCTCTCGAACTGGTGGTGGATGAGCGCCATCTTGATAAGCGGATCGAGGGCAGAGCGCTCGTCCTCGTTGATGAAGCGCTCCAGCGCGGACATCATCGCTTCGATCGCGCGCGCGTCCTGCGGCGGGACATAGACGGTTTCGTCGGTAGCGTCGTTCTTGAGCGCGGTTCCCGGCGTGACGCGAAACCCGTCGTTCCGGCGCTTGAGAAGGCGGAATATTTCGATCAGCGTGCGGTTGGTGATGAGGCCGTCGGTCGTAAGCAGCCGATCGTAGCCGAGTTTCAGAGCATCACGGTAAAGGGCGACTTCCTTCGCGGCGGGAGAATCCGACCCGTCAAGCTGAAGGTCTACTCGGAACAGTTCGTCCTGTGTCGTGACGATACTTTCAATTTCGGAAGATGCCTTCGCCTCCTGAAGCGCGAGCGTGTCGATGAGGATGCCCTGATTGGGGATTGTAGCGGCACGGCCCTTCAGTTCAGCCAGGGCACGATTCGCCTTGGCGAGTGCCTTGAGCGCCGGAACTGTTTCAAGGTTTACCGGCGGCGGCAGGGCGGGAATGGCATAGCTTGGATTTAACATGTCGGCTACAATATGTTAAATATATCCAATTTATTTAACACGTACAGGCAGACATGCATTGGAAAATCGCCTGTCGTTGACAGGTTTCCAGAATCTGGTCTCAGCGGCACGATCTATGTGCGTCAGAGCCGAAATGGAACCCCATTGCCGGATCGCGATAAAGGGGTGACCCGACTATGGAATTTGCCGTTTGAGTGGGGTACGGATCGGCGCAAGTAGGGGCAACGGCAGGCAGGGGATTTATTCGGCCCTTTCAATGGCTTGCGCCTGCCTGCAGCGGGGTTCGTTTTCGGAACGGGTCCACATTTTGGCTTGCGAAACACCGAACCGTGTCCGATCAATCGCACTTGCCGCCCCAGCTTCCTTCCGCCCAGTCTGTCAATTGGCGCCCCCAAATGACCCCCTATCGGCACGCAGGGGAAGCCCCCTGAGGGCTACCGAACGGGCCAGGGTGGGTGGAACCCGCTCCCTCAGGTAGAGCGCCAGCGCCGCTAGGATCGGCTCAAATTCTAAAGTGCGCCTTGCCTGAGCAAGTCGGTGAGTTAGTTTTCGACCTTCCTACGCGATTTGCCATCAAATTCGATTTCTATGAATGATTTTCGACCAAGGTTATATATAGTGATTTTCGGCACGTGAGGCGAAGAATAGCTAATTTCGACCACGGTGAGGAGTTTTCGACCGATGAAGCTTGAGAGTGCCCCTCCCATAGCCTTTCAGGACCAGCTCGTGCCGGACGGCACCCGGCTTGCTGGCTGGGGCGCACTCGTCCACGGCCTCGGCCTCAAGGCTCCGGTCCGCAGTCCGAGCGCCGTCGCCAACGGGCATATCAAAGGCAGTCGGCGTCGAGAGGACGGCTGGACCCTCTTCGACAAACGCTACTGGCCCGGCAACACAGCCTGGGATCACTTGAGCTTCGCGCTGCGCCATGAGCCGCTCGACCTGCTCATTCTCAAGCGCGCGTTTGCGGCCCTGCCCGCCCAGGAGATCGAGGCCTTTATCCGGCAGGCCCCGACGGGGACGGTCGCCCGCCGCGCCTGGTTTTTTTTTGAAGAACTGACCGGCACTACGCTCGACATCGAAGATGCCGCCACTGTCACCGCGATCGAGGCGCTCGATCCGCGCCATTACGTTACCGCTAGACCGCGCCTGTCAAAGCGCCACCGTGTTCGGGACAATCTGATCGGCACCGGCACCTATTGCCCGCTCATCCGTAGGACCGAGACGCTTACCGCCTTCGAACAGCGCGGCCTTGCGACAAAGGCCGCGAAGATCATCGGCCACACCGGCGGCCATTTGATCGCGCGCGCGGCAAGCTTTATGCTGCTTGCTGACAGCCGCGCGAGTTTCGAGATCGAAGGCGAACGGCCGCCGCGCAATCGTCTGGAGCGCTGGGGCCGCGCTGTCCTGCAAGCGGGAAAGAACGAACTCTCGCTGGCAGAATTGAACCGCCTGCACAGCGTGCTGATCGAAGACACCCGTTTCATCAAGGCCGGCGTGCGCCCGGACGGCGTCTTCCTCGGCGAACGACACTACAACGGCGATCCGCTGCCGGAATTCATCGGCGCGAGACCAGATGACCTCGAACCCCTGCTCGCCGGCATGCTCGACGCCAATGCGCGCATGCGCGAAAGCGACCTCGATCCCGTGCTGCAGGCTGCCGCCACCGCTTTCGGCTTTGTCTATATCCATCCCTTTCAGGACGGCAATGGAAGGCTGCACCGCTGCCTGATCCATCACGTTCTCGCCGAAAGAAAATTCACGCCGCCGGGCATGGTGTTCCCGGTCTCCTCGGTAATGCTTGACCGCATCGACGACTACCGCACCACCCTGCAAAACCATTCTGGGCCACTTATGCCCTACATCGAATGGCGTGCGACGCCGGATCGCAATGTCGAGGTGACCAACGACACGGCCGATCTCTACCGGTATTTCGACTGCACCGCGAACGCCGAATTCCTCTACGCCTGCGTTGCCCGTACCGTCGAGAAAGACCTGCCGAGGGAAATCGAGCATCTGCGCCGCCATGACGAAGCGCGGCGCCGCATCATGGAAATCGTGGACATGCCCGACCGTCTTGCCCAGGACCTGATTATGTTCATCGACCAGAACAGAGGAATGCTCTCCAAAAGACGGCGCGAGAAGGAATTCGCTGCCCTCACGGATGGAGAAGTCCGCACTATCGAGGCGATCTACGCCGAAGTTTTTGGGGCACCGTGAGAGTGCCCGAAACGAGGATCAATCCAATGGCTCCAGCGCTTCGCGAAATCCCCTTCGGAGTGAGCTGTCAACGTGCGCATTGACTACCGCATGTTCTCACTCCCGCGGAAATGCATCAACCGCAGTACAAGGTCGAAGGCGTTGATGATCAGAAGGGCAGTCACTCAGTGCCGGGCAATGGCTGTGGCGTCGACGTGTTCGATCCTGGCCATGATTGGCAATCTAAATGGGTACAATCGCTCACGCAGCGGAGACGGAGCCCCTAGATCTCCGCCCGATATTGGCCAAGCGCGCGACGGGTGTGCACGCCGATAAGAGACGTGTCGTGATAGTCCAGAGAAACGCCAAATCCGGTTTCGAGCAGTTCAGGGTGACGTTCAGCGGTAGAAGGTAGTTTCGGTCGGCCGCGTCAAGCCTGGCATGGGGGGCGCCGGCTGCCCCCCAAGGGCCTTCGCAACCGTCAGGCTCAGTTGTAGCGGAATGATAGTGTCACGCCATATGTCGCCGGCATGCCGGCGTACCGCACCGTCGTATCAAGATCTCGATTTGCTGCCGTCCAGTAGTAGGTGTCGCCGACATTGCGCCCCCACAGCGTGACCCGCCAGCGCCCGTCCTCGGTCTCGAAGCCGGCGCGCAGGTCGACCAACGAATAGGCCCTCACCGTTAGGAGCGCGAGATTGCCAAGCTGGCTGTTGGTGGCGCTCTGATAGGTCAGACCGCCTCCGACGAAACCGGAAAGATTGTCGCTGACCGGAAAGGTGTAGCTCGCATCCGACACAAACTGCCAGCGAGGAGTGTTTGGGAAGGCCTCGCCGCCGAAATCGGTGAGCACGCCGTTGGGATTGTAATTGGTGAAGCGATCGAGAATCTCCGACTCGATGTAGGAGGCACCGGCACTGATGTTGAGGCCCTCAATCGGCGCCCACTGTGCCTCCAATTCGGCGCCGCGCACCTGCGACTTCGGCACGTTGATCAGCCTCAGAAGTGGTCCGAGGATCGGATCAAGGTACCGCCCGAGGATCTGCTTATCCGAATAATCGTAATAGAAGACTGCACCGTTGAGCTGCAGTGTGTTGTCGGCGAGCGTTGACTTGAAGCCCGCTTCATAGGCCAGGAGCGATTCCTGCTTAGCCGGCAGGTATTGCGACGCCGAGGTTGCACCGAGATCGGGGAAGCCGCCGGCCTTATAACCCTTGCTGACATTGGCATAGAGCATCGTGCTGTCGACCGGCCTCCACGACAGGCCGGCGCGCCGGGAAACATTGTCTTCGTTTAGCCGGCTGTAGATCATTCCGGGCACGAAGGCCGCGTTGGCCGTCACGCACCCGCCGGGTGCAATTGCCGGATTAGGTGCTAGCCCCAGCATACCGCGAAATATGTTCCAGAACGGGCCGAACACCGAGGCCGCGTTGCCATCGCCGGTATCGCCCGAGCAGCCATTGAACCTGTCGTTCGAGCTGGTGTAGCGCGCGCCGCCGTAGATGTTGATCGTCTGGGTGAGATTGTAGTCGGCGCTGGCGAACACGGCTGTCGTGTTCGTTCTTTGATTGTCGATGTCGCGAAAGGTCTTGAACAACGGCAGTCCGAAGCCGGTGAAGATGAAGGCTTGCGTGCTTTGCGGCACCGCATCGTAATTGGTTTCCAGCACCTTGTCGTAGGCGTAGGTGGCACCGGCGACGAAATGGCCGCGGTGCTGGATATGGCCCGCAAGGCGTAGTTCTTCGTAAAAAGAATCGATCTTGCCGATGGTGCGCTGGCTCAGATTGGAAAGCGCCATGCCGTCATAGTCGTCGAGCTGATCGAGATTGAAATGGCTGGCTGAGGTCAACGAGGTGATCGTCATCCTGTTACCCAGCGTGTAGTCCAGCCGCAGATTGGCCTGCACGAAATTGTTGTTGCGGGCATAGTTGCGGCCGGGGTCCCAGTCCGCGGCGCGAGCATTGGCGGGGGCCAGCGGGTAGTTCAGGAGGCCCGGCACGAAGGGCGCAGCGGCCGGGATGGCTGGCGTGATCGCGATCAGCTGTGCGGCCTGCGTGTCGGAACGGTCGATGTATCCGTTGACGTTGAGTTCGGCCTTGAAATTTGTGTCCGGCGTCCAGTCGAGGATCACGCGTCCATTGGTGAAATCACCCGCCCCGGTGGTGCCGCCATGGGTGTAGCTCTTCTGCCAGCCGTCCCTCTGGGTATGCTTGACTGCGATCCGGCCCTCCAGAGAGTCGCTCAAGGGGCCACTGATGAAGCCGCCGATCGCAACGCTGTTGAAATTGCCATAGCTGGCGTCGATTCCGGCCTGGAAGGTGTCCGTCGGTTTCGCGGCAATGAAGTTGATGGCACCGCCAGTCGAGTTCTGCCCGAACAGCGTGCCCTGGGGGCCTTTCAGAACTTCAACGCGCGCGAGATCGAGGTCGACTCCGCGGGTCTCAATGGCGAAGGGGATGGGAGCCTGATCAGTGTAGATACTGACCGTCGGGCGCCCGCCCAGGCTGATGTCGCTGAAGCCGACCCCACGCAGGGTATAGATCGGAGTGCCGGCATAGGAATCGGCATAACTGAAGCCGGGCACGAGCTTGTTGAGGTCCCGTGGCTGGGTGATGCCCCGGTCGATCAGCTGATCGGCGGTGGCCGCGGTGATCGACATCGGTACCCGGTTGATGTTCTCCGCACGCTTTTCGGCGGTGACGATCACGACTTCGATGCCCGTGCTCGCTGCCGGCTCGGCGGCTGCAGCCGGGGCCATCAGTGCAGCCAGACCTAGCGTCGCGAACGAGACACCCGCCAGAATTACCGCGTGAATGTCCCGGCGGTTAGGTCTAGATGGCACAGCATAAGTCTTTCCAGGACCACGAAATTCGCCCATTTCCCCCTCCGACTGGCAATGCGCCAGGTTATTTTTTCAACGGTTACGAATGTATGCGAGGTTACATGTCGAATTTTGTCTGTCAATATGTCGACAACCAGGTATCCATGCGGTACGTGTCGTTGAAGATAAAAAGGCGCAGCGGTGACCGAAAAGGAGCCCAGGGAAAGTTCGGCGAGCCCGGCCCCTCGCAAGCGGGGCCGTCCCCCCAAGCGCCAGGCCAAGCGCGCGGCGCTGCTCGAGGGTGCAGTGGGCCTTTTCAACGCGCGCGGCATTGCGGGCGTTTCGCTTTCCGACATTGCCGAAGCCGTCGGCCTGTCCCGTGCCACGCTCTACTACTATGTCGATGATCGCGACGAGTTGGTCTTCCAATGCTACTTGCACGCTTGCCAGGCTACAGCCGAGGACCTCGTCCGCGCCGCCGGTGAGACGAACGGGTTCTCGCGCATTGCTTCCTTCGTCCGCCGGACCCTGGCGCCGGGGCGCAAGCCCGCGGCCGTGCTCAGCGAAATCCGCTATCTGAAGGCCGATCTCGCCGAAACGATTGCGATCGCGCAGCGCCGCAACGTCACCACCCTGATCGGATTTCTCGAGGCAGGCATGGACGATGGCAGCATCCGCCGCTGTGTGCCTGGTCCTGTCGCCCAGGCGATCTTCGGCATGCTCTATTGGGCGCCACTGTCATCGGACTGGGTCGGCGCAGTTCAGGATGCCTCCTTCCGCGAGCGCGTGGCGGCCACGGTCCTCGACATCCTGACCCATGGCATCGCCCGCGATCGCAACCGCGTGTTTTCCTGCCGCATTGATGTCGAGACTTTTCTGCCCGGCCGCATCAACGCCTTCGATCGGCGCGAGGCCTCGGAGATGAAGCTCGAACAGTTGCTCGCGGCCGCATCCGCGCTCTTCAATCGCGACGGGATTGAGGCCACCTCCCTGGAATCGATCACCGCCGGGCTCGGCACGACCAAGGGCGCATTATATCACTATGTCCGCGAGAAGGCCGAGCTGGTCATCAAGTGCTACGCGCGCGCTTTTGACCTCTACGAGCGCTTTATCGAGACCGCCGAGCGGGAAGGCCGCGATGCGCTCGATGCAGCAATGATCGATCTGCATCTGAACGTGCAGGCGCAGGCCAGCGTCCTGTCGCCGTTGATGCCGCAGCCGGGCCTCGGCGCGGTGGCGGAGCCGCATCGCAGCGAGCTGGTCGCGCGCGCGCGCAAGATCTCGCTGCAGACGGGGACCTGGATGCGCCAGGCGATTGCCGACGGTAGCGCCCGCAATTGCGACCCCGAGATCACGGCGCTCGTCTCCGCCGGCGGCTTCGGCTGGTTGCCGAAATGGCCGCCGATCGTCGAGAGCGCCAATCATCGCCATATCGCAGACGAAGTCACTGATCTCTTCTTCCACGGTCTGAAGGCGCAGCGCCGCGCCACAACTCGGGAGTGACCGCAATGAACATCGACATTCGGGGCAGGACTGCCCCGGGCTTTGAACCCGTGCGCGAAGCGTTTGCCGCCAATTTCGCGCGCGATGACCTTTATCGCGATGTTGGTGCCTCGCTGGCCGTCTACCGCGGCAATGAATGTCTCGTCGATCTGTGGGGCGGCAGCGCAGATGCGGAGGGCACCAGGCCCTGGACGCGGGACACTCTTGTCAATGTCTGGTCTACGACCAAGGGCATCACGGCGATCGCGCTCGCCGTCCTCGTCGATCGCGGAGGTCGCGAGCTGCCGATCCACGCCGACGTTGTCGGCAAACGCATCGAGTTGCGATCGGATCAGCGCGTCGACGTGCTCATCAACGATCTCGATGGCCGCGACGCCGTCGTGGTAGTAGCCAAAGAGGCTCCGTCCGCTGGCGGTGCGATCGACAGCGACCGGCCTGCGGCTCGCAAGGGGAACGCCGCGACGTGATGCGGGCGCTCGGCAAGGACCTGCTGGGGCTCGAAGCCTTGTCGCCCG
>JAGWRJ010000097.1 GCA_028869725.1 Alphaproteobacteria bacterium
CTGCCTGTTCAACAGCATCGCGGCCGCCGCCTCGCACGCGCTCGGCGCGCACCTGCTCGACCGCGTCGCCATCGTCGATTTCGACGTCCACCATGGCAACGGCACCCAGGCCATCTTCCGCCACGACCCGCGCGTGTTGTACGCATCCAGCCACCAGATGCCGTTGTACCCCGGCACCGGCGCGGCCGACGAACACGGCGCCGGCAACATCTTCAACGCCCCGCTGCCACCCGGCGCAGGCTGCGCCGAATTCCGCGCCGTGTGGGAAGAAAAATTGCTGCCCGAACTCGACCTGTTCCGCCCGCAACTGCTGCTTATCTCCGCTGGCTTCGACGCCCACACCCGCGACCCGCTGGCGCAACTGCAACTCGCTAACGACGACTACACGTGGATCACGCAACGACTGGTCGAACTCGCCGACCGCCACGCCGACGGCCGCATCGTTTCCGCGCTGGAAGGTGGCTACGACCTCGATGCGCTGCGCGAGTGCACTGCGGCGCATGTCGGGGCGCTGATGGCGTGATCAGGGACCAGATCGACATGCACACCTGAGCTGCTTATTTGGATGGCTTATGTGTCGCCCGTAAGCCACATTTGGTCGTCGACATAGCCACCAACCCATCGTGCTATGCTCGTCGCGCCTTGCTCGTTTTGTGCGGACTCTGGTTTCGACCTCACTCCACACCCAACTTGACTTGGCGCCTTGTTATCCCGAGAGGTCGCATACCTACCTCTCCCACTATGAGGACATTCGCGATGACCACGCCTTCAGCCCGATCGGGCACACTCCCCATTTCTGTAGCTCACATCGGCTTCATGCTCGAACGCATGGCCAAAGACTGCAGCGAACTGCAGTTTCTTCGCGAGCTTACACAGAATTCTCTTGAATCCATCTTGCGCCTACCGGCTCAAACGGGTCAGATCGTTTGGGATGTTGACTGGACAACCTACGATCTCGATGGAACTTATAAATTGTCGATAACCGATAACGGCGATGGAATGACTGGTGACGACATGATTCAGTACATCAACCAGCTTTCGTCTTCCGGAGGTATCCAAGCCCACAACGCAAACTACGGGGTAGGCGCAAAGATCGCGGCAGCGACTCGCAACCCTGCTGGACTTGTGTACTTGTCATGGAAAGAGGGTACGGGGTCCATGATTCACTTCTGGCGCGACCCTCAATCAGGAGAATATGGCTTGCAGCAGCTTAGACGACCCGATGACACGTACGGACATTGGGCTCATATCGACGATGCGATAAAGCCAGATTTAATCGCGGATCATGGTACGCGCGTGATCCTCTACGGCGCAGCCCCAGATTCAAACACTATGACGGCTCCGCCGGGGGCTCAGAGCCCGTCGCGCTGGGTTACCAAATATCTCAACACACGTTACTTTCGATTTCCCGATGGAATCACTGTTAAGGCGCGCGAGGGCTGGGATTTCGATCGATCCGACAAGGACAGGAACATCCTTCGTACGATCACCGGTCAGAAAAAGTATTTAGATGAACATGCCGCCTCATCTGGAAATGTCAAACTAACAACGGCTCGTGTTTACTGGTGGATCCTAAGGAGCGAATCAGCGCTCACCCAAAATTCCGGGTTTGTTGCGTCTCAAGGCCACTGTGCTGCCCTCTGGAAAAACGAGTTGTATGAAATGACAACTGGGAGGGCGAACACAGCTGCACTACAGAACTTCGGCGTCATCTTTGGTTACCAGCAAGTTGTTCTTTACGTAGAGCCGATTGAAGCGCCTGGCCTTGAACTCCTGACCAACACCGCACGCACTAACCTCCTTCTAAATGGGAATCCATTGCCTTGGGCGGATTGGCAAGATGAATTCCGAAAGGTTATGCCAAAGGAAATCACTGAGCACATGGAAGCTGCTGCCGCCGCTTCACAGGCATCGGATCACAAAGATTCAATCAAAGATCGCCTAAAGCAGATTGAGGATCTCTTTAAGCTAAGCCGATATCGCCCAACCAAGGGTGGCTCACTATCAGTGTCGGGAGAGAGCCAAGCTGCAGGTGGTGGAACACGCAGCTCGAATTCAAAGTCCAGTGGCGCTAGCCAAGCTGGCGAGAACGCAGGCGTAGTGCCATCTGTCTATTCGCTGTTTCTCACAGCAAATGGCGTCCCTGGCTCCGAAGTAAAGCCTGACGCTTTCCCGCGGACGGTTTGGGTCAGTGTATCGCTTGGGACCCGACTCCCCGGCGATCTTGAGGATCGAGCTGCGAAGTACCTTGAAAGGGACAATATGTTGCAGATCAATGCGGACTTTCGTGTTTTCACAGACATGATTCGCCGTTGGTCGGAGCACTTTTCCGCTGTGCCGGGAGCACAGGCAGTGGTTACTGAAGTCGTGCACGAATGGTTCGAACAATCCTTGGTAGAGGCAGTCCTCAGTTCCAATGCTCTACGCAATGCACAACATTGGTCGATTGAAAGTGTGCGTCAGATGCTGTCCGAAGAATCGTTGACGGCTGTGGTACTGCCTCGTTGGCATATTGAACAAAGCATCAAGAGGGCTCTCGGATCCAAGTTTGGGGCAATCAAGGGCAAAGCAGCCTGAAGGCGCCGGCTGTTAAGTCTCGCAAGAATTTAGGCCAAGGATGGCCGGCAACGGGGCGGCACCCGCGCCGTTGCATGACGCCGAGGCGCGCAGCCGATTGCGCGAGCAAGGCGCGCATGTCTGACTGCATGGATGCAGGAGTTCGCGCCGGCGCGCGATCGGCGAGCACCGAGGGAAGTCGATGCGACAGGATGTCGCGAGACCGTCATGCCCGGCGCAATGGTCTTTGGTGACTTTCTGCCGGAACAGAAAGTCACTCGCTCGCCGCTGAGGCGAGCGAAACCAAAGCGAAAGTGTTTCGGACTTGCGAGAACAGCAAAGGCGCTGGGTTCCGGGTTCCGCACTACGTGCGGCCCCGGAATGACGACATTGGGGGGTAACGCGAGAGCGTACCCTCACCCGCCCTGCGGGCACCCTCTCCCGGAGGGAGAGGGGAAAAGACTGGATCCCGGCCTGCGCCGGGATGACGAAGATTGTTTGACGCGCGTCAGCGCGTCAGTTCAATGCCCCGTGGCAGTGCTTGTACTTCTTGCCCGATCCGCACGGGCACGGATCGTTGCGACCGACCTTGGGGCCGTTGCGGACCATCGGTGCCGCAGCGGCGACTGCCGCGCCGGCCTGTTGGCCTTCGCCGTCCGCGCCGGGTTGCGGCATGGGGTCGTAGCCGGTGGACTGCGCGTGCTGGAAGTCCATCGCGCGGGCCGCGGCCTGGCGGCGTTGTTCGGCTTCCATCGCGGCGACTTCTTCTTCGCTGC
>JAGWRJ010000098.1 GCA_028869725.1 Alphaproteobacteria bacterium
GAACAGGCTTGCGGTCCGCTCCAAGCTTGCCTGGAGTCCGCGAGCCCGTCGTGCGGTGGCACTGTACCCACTTTACGACCGAGGACGCAGTGACATCAAACCGGGCTGCTGCCGACCGGCAGCTCGCGCCTGCCATAACGGCGGAACCAACGCATTCGCGAAGATCATTCGAAAGGGGACGGCGCATCAGCTGCTGGCCTCTTCCACCAGCCAGTATCTTGAATTCGCTTCGAGCCCCTTTCGGAAATCCGCGTTCGATTCCCTCTGTCCCGGAAATGGTCCAGCCACCCCCGCTTTCACCTCGGAAGTCCGCCTGTCGGCGGAGCGGGACCAATCCCGCAACCCTAGGTCAGGAATTCTGCACCTCTCGATACTCCCCACATATTGGGTATTATTGGGTAAATAATTGGCTCGGCTTATTGGGTATTATTGGGTATATTATCGGGCATCATGACTAGATCAGATACACTCAAAATCACCCCGGAGATGCTCGTGCTCATTGCCGAGATCGACGAGTTCAAGGGCGCATGGCGAGCCCTCGGCACGCTGGCCCCCGAGCGGCTGTCGGCGCTACGCCGGGTTGCCACCATCGAAAGCATCGGTTCATCGACCCGTATCGAAGGCAGCAAGTTGTCCGACCGGGAGGTCGAACGTTTACTCGCCAAATTGGACATCAAGGCCTTTGCCACCCGCGATGAGCAGGAAGTGGCTGGTTATGCAGAGGTTATGGAAACCATCTTCCACTCCTGGGCGGACATCCCCCTGACGGAGAACCACATCAAGCAGCTTCATCGAGACCTTCTAGTCCATAGCGAGAAGGACGCCTGGCATCGGGGCAGATACAAGACCATATCGAACAGCGTCGCCGCGTTCGATGAGACCGGAAAGCAGATCGGCATTGTCTTTGAGACGGCATCCCCGTTCGAGGCCCCCCGCCTGATGTCCGAACTCGCTGCTTGGTTCGACGAGACACGGAATGCTCGCAAGCTGCACTCCCTGCTCATCATCGGACTTTTCGTTGTCGAGTTTCTAGCAATCCATCCCTTTCAGGATGGTAACGGCCGCCTCTCCCGCCTCCTGACTACGCTGGCTCTGCTTCAGGCCGGATACGCCTATGTCCCCTATAGCTCACTTGAAAGCGTCATCGAACAGAGCAAGGAAGGCTATTACCTCGCACTGCGGCAAACCCAAGCAACCCTCCGTACCGATAGCCCGGACTGGCAGCCTTGGGTTCTGTTTTTCTTACGGGCGCTCCAGCAGCAGATGAAGCGCCTTGCCAAAAAGATCGAGCGCGAAAAAATCGTTCTTTCCAGCCTGCCGGAATTATCTGTGGAGATACTCGATCAGGCCCGCGAGCACGGCCGCGTTACCATCGGCGATATGGTCAAAATCACGGGAGCCAACCGAAACACGCTGAAGAAGCATTTCCGCGCCTTGGTGGAGCAAGGACATCTGGCGATGCACGGAAAAGGGCCAGGCGTCTGGTACAGCTTGCGATAAAAAAACTCCCTCTCCTTATGCGACCAAGCCAATCACGCTTCACTTGGAGAGGTGGACACTCTGCGCATCCAACGGAACAGATAATCATGAAAACGCCCCGTTGCCTGCATGGTCGAGAGCTATGACCGCGTCCGGATATGTCCCGAATGTCCCACCCGACGGGCAAAGCACAATCATATATGCGGCGCAGAAGACTGCGGACCGGGGTTACGGAACAGTAGCCGAGCCTGTCGGTCGGCATTACGCTTGAGATTGCAGGTCTGCCCAAAGACGAACTGCTAACGGGAGCATCAACAGGCTACGCGCGAAGTCCTGCTGTAGACATGCCATCCAGACAAATCGCCTCCCGTAGAACTGGGGCGCAATTTTGGCTTTGTATGACCCGCAAGCTCCCTGTCGCGCTCAGGCGCGGTGGGGCCTTTTCGGCTTGCGCTGCCCCCCCTTGTGGCCCGCTGTGCCCCTTGGTTTTCCGCCAGACTTCGCATGTGGCTTGCCATGTCTTCTGGCGGGCTTGTCTTCCGCCCGCGTGCCTGACGGGGCGTCCTCTGCGCCGGGGGCGGGGCCGCGCAGCACATCGATGCGCACACCTGTCTTCTTCGGCCTTGTCGCGATGCGGGCCGCAAACTCTTCGGCGACGTCAAGGTTGACCTCGAAGCGGGTATCGCGCTCAAAAATCCGGATCTGACCAATGTCCTGCTTGGTGATCCCGCCCTGTTTGCAGATTTCCGGCAGCAACCATTTGGGATCAGCGTTGCGCTCGCGCCCGACATTGAGACGGAACCATACCGTACTGCCGGCGCGGGTCTCTTCCGCGCGACGCTCTGGGCGCGCACCGCGCGGTGCTCGGGCCGCGCTATGGTCGCCACCACGGTTCGCAGGTATCGAGCCCTTCTCATGCTGCTCATGGCTACGGGCCTCCCGCGTCTTGGTACGCGGATGATGCTCGGAACTATGCGCGCGGGCCGGCGGCGTATCCGCCCCTGGGTCCACCAGTTCTTCGGGGGCGGGCAGGGCGTTGCGGTAAAGCCGTACCAGCGCGGTGGCGACAGCCTCGGCCGGCTGGGCGTCGAGCAGAAGCTTTGCCATCTGGGCTTCGTCGTCGCTTGCTGCAGCGGTGAAGAGGGAGCTGGTGAGTAGACGCTCCTGGTCAAGGGCCAGTATCGAGTAGAGGCTGGGCGCTGTTGCCCAGACCGGCTTGATATGGGCCTGCGCCAGCAGCATCTGCGCACGGCGGCGTTTTTGCGGCGTGATCAACAGCACGCTGGTACCCTTCTTGCCGGCGCGCCCGGTACGTCCGCTGCGATGCTGCAGCACATCGGCGTCGTTCGGCAGTTCGGCATGGATGACGAGCGCAAGGCTCGGCAGATCGATGCCACGGGCGGCGACGTCGGTGGCCACGCAGATACGGGCGCGGCCATCACGCAGGGCCTGCAGCGCCTGGTTTCGCTCGTTCTGACCCATCTCGCCCGACAGTGCGACCGCCGAAAAGCCACGCTCTGTCAAAATGGCATGGAGGTGGCGTACCGCGTCCCGCGTGTTGCAAAAGATGAGGGCGCCTGAGGGATCGTAATAGCGCAGCAGGTTGACGACAGCGTGCTCGGTATCGCGCGCGGCAATGCGCACGGCGCGATACTCGATATCGGCATGGGCCTCGCTGGTATCGCTTGCCGTGATGCGCAGGGCATTGTTCTGGAAGCGCTTTGCAAGCTCGGTGATCGGCTTAGGCAGCGTCGCGGAAAACAGCAGTGTGCGCCGTGATGCGGGGGTGGTTTCAAGGATGAATTCGAGATCCTCGCGAAAGCCCATGTCGAGCATCTCGTCGGCCTCGTCGAGAACCAGGACCTTCAGGCTCGAGACATCGAGCGCGCCGCGTTCGAGATGATCGCGTAGGCGTCCGGGCGTGCCGACGACAATATGGGCGCC
>JAGWRJ010000099.1 GCA_028869725.1 Alphaproteobacteria bacterium
TCAAGCAAGTCCACGACGGCCACGGCCTGCGCTACCTGCAGGACACCGCGCGCGAACGCCGCAACGTGTTCGAAGCGCTGATGGAAGCCGTGAAGACCCACTCGCTGGGGCAGATCAGCCATGCGTTGTACGATGTGGGTGGGGAGTACAGGCGGAATATGTAACCTAGCCACACTTGGTTGAGCAGTTTAAGGAGCCATTGCGGCGATTAGATTTGCAGTAGGTAGTTCGACTGAGTTGTAGTGCAACTCACACAAGGGGGGAGAGATGAACAGCACACCTGAAGCTGACCGACTGAGGGCGGTCGTTGGCATGTGGGAAGGAGTTCAGGATCGCCTCCAGCCTTCCGTGAACGTTTCAGGCGGCGCAATCGAGACCGCATCCATTGGCGAATCGATGGATCGAGTTGCCGATATGGTCGAGCTATCGGAAACGAGCAAAATAGATCAAGTACTGAAGTCCGTACATTGGCCAAATATCACTTCGCAAATAGGCAACCTACAAAATTATATTCAACAGATTGTTAACCAGGGTGCTTCACACCAAGCCTTTCAAAATCAGGCACAGAACATCGTAAACACCATTTGGTCGCTACGAAGCACCCTTGTTTGGCTCTTTCCATACTCTCCGACGGAAAGGTCCGATACACAGAACCCACGTCTGGCTGAGATTATAGCTAGCGCGGAGAAAGTGCTTGATTTACGCAGGCAGTCAGGCATTGCTGAGCACGCGTTACAGAATACGCTCAATGAGGTTACTCAAAATTCAGAGCGTGCGAAGGCCTTAACTACAGAGATAGAAGGTTTTCAGCGCACGGCTGAAAATGCTCGCTCGAACGCCGAGGCCAATTCGACCGCGACGAAGCAGGCTGCTGACGCGTTGGAAATGCTTCTTACCAAGCAAACAGAGCGCTCTGATGTCCTGACAAAGCTCCTTGAAGAGTTTGAAGGGAAAAGGCGCGAAGTCGATGAAACTCTTGAAGGAGCAAGCAAAGTTGCGCTTGCTAAATCGTTTTATGACCATCGAATAGCTCTGAATAGAGAGCGCTGGGGTTGGGTATGCGGATTCGGTGTTGGTATTGCTGTGCTTGCCTTGGTTGGCGCTTTCGTTATCCCTGCTGCTTTGGCTGATACCACTCACCAAGGTCCGTCCAAGTACCTAGAAGCAATCACGCACTGCCTGCTACTTGCACCGATCGTTTGGGCAACATGGTTTGCTGCAAGAAAAGCGGGGCAAACTATGCGGCTTGCTGAGGATTACGCGTTCAAGGAAGCTGCAGCACATTCATTCGTTGGATATAAACGCGAAATGGGTGACGACGCCGATATGTTGCATCTGCTACGTCAGTATGCCATTAGAAATTTCGGGGCTGATCCGCTGCGCGTTCTTTCGGATGACGAAGCCGCGTCTCCATTGCATTACGTCTTCGACAAGCTTCTGCAACGTATAGACAAACTTAAACCCGAAGAGGCCGCTAAAGCGATTGGCGAACTGGCCAGGTCCATTGGGCTGGCGAAATAGAAACGGAGGTAATTACGCCACATCGGGCTTAGGGCGACACAGGTTCATTCAAGAACTGCATATGTCATGCGCATCACGGAATCCTATACGCCTATTTCACTCCTGTCGGAGATCGTAACCCGGCAAGAAGTTACTGCTGCTGAGACGAAAGGTTACTTTTCGCATGAGAGAAGTAGTCATGATTGGCTGACCCAGCAATGGTCGGATCACCTGGACATTGTGCTTTCTTCGTTTGAGCGCTATGGGATCGATGTGAAACCGGTCCAGTTTATCCGAGATCACGGGATTGACGTGCTTCTCAGGTCTACTCAGGAGATAATGGAGCGACGGATCGGTTTTCAGATCAAGTCAAATCAAGAGGCGGCCCGCGATCATAAAAGGCCCGCTAATCATGAAAGCATTGTGTCTATTCTCAAACGGCAGGCCTTTGAGGCGTTCGAGCGCGTGGACGAATGGTGGATCGTCTGCTGCTTTGATATGAGCGTCTATAGCAAATTGGTGCAAGCGATTACCTCAGAACTCGCAGCGGGAAAACATGCAAAGGAGATCAAGGTTATTGATCCGAGAGAGGCGATGGCTTTTCTGAGGATGTCGGAGGAAGAGGTTGACGCATTTTGCACACGCCTACTTTGCAAAGACGATCAAGTGCTCCGTCGCGCTTGCGACGAAGCGGATCGGCTGGGGGCAGCGGCGCCCGTGGCCGTTGGTCTAGTTGTAAGTGCTCTGAAAAACGAAGTTGGACTTATTTCCCGAGAAGATGTCTGGGAGCAGCTTAGTGAGGTGGTGGCCGATGATACGGGAGATCGTGAATTGGTACTTCTGGAGTTACTCGATAGGATTGAACGCTCGGGTTTGCTACTTGAGGCTTCTTCCGCTAGCGAGGAGATGGAGATTGCCCCTGCAGCGTTTCCCGGGCTGTGCGCACTGTTCTTTGAGGCTAGAGTTCGCCACGATTTGGACGAACAGCAATCGGGGCTATACATGGCAATGCTTGCTATGGGCAAAGGTCCGGCTGTTTGACAAGAACGGGGTCAGGGTCATTTCCCCGGTTGCTGGGTAACGAAGCACCGCAGCGACTGGCTATTGAAGAAGTGCCTGTGCGTAGGCATCCTCGCCGGGTGTGAGGGATCCGGGGAGGATTGATGAACGCATTGGTTCCGGTGCTGCTTGTTCTTGTCGCGTTGGCAGTAGGCTTGCTGCCCGTATTTTTTCTCGTGTCGTGGATTTGGTGGCAGCGCCGGCGCGATGCGCGCCGCTCGCCGCTCACCGATGAGCTGATGCACCTTCCCGGCGAACAGGCGCAGCGTGAAGCCGAGCGGCTGGCGGAGGTCGCCGATGAACGGCTGCTTTTTACGGCGCTGGTCGGACCCATGGTCCTTGCCGGATGGGCGCTGCTGAGAGTTGATCCCCGCTTGTTCCACTTCGGAATCACCGAGGCGGTTCTTCTGATCTTTGTGTTGATTGTGGGTGTCTGGGCAACATTGTCGGCGTCGAAGGTGCTGCGTGCGCGGCGCAAGTATCTCGAAGGTCGCGCGGCGGAGCGTGCAACGGCGCAAGCCTTCGCGTCGTTGGTGTCCAAGGGCTGTGCGGTTTACCACGACATCCCAGCAGGCAAGTTCAACCTTGATCACGTGGTGGTGGGTCCGGGTGCGGTTTTCATGATCGAGACCAAGTCACGTCGCAAGCCCGCAGCCCGCGGCAAAGCGAGTGCCACGGTCAAGTTCAATGGCGAAGCTCTCGAATTTCCGGGTTGGCGCGAAACGAAGATGCTTGAACAGGCCAGCGCGCAGACTCGTTGGCTGAGTGAGCATCTGTATCGCAAGACGGGTGAGCGTATACCGGTTGAGCCCGTGTTGGCGCTGCCGGGCTGGTACGTGACGTGCTCTGTGCCGTCGCCGAATGTGCACGTCATCAACCCGAAGATGTGCAACTTCATGGCCGATGGCAAGGGTAAGCAGCTTCCAGAGCCCCAGCGGCGCCGCATCATGACCGCGATCGAAGAGTGCTACAGCAGCGCTTGATACTACGAAAGTTCGTCGGGCTCGTGCTCGAAGTCGTCCAGGAAGTAGATTGCGGCGCGCGTGATATCTGACCACGGCTTTCGGGTCATCACGTAGCCGAGCTTGTTGACGATATGAAAACCGGGTTCCGCGTACCAGTTGCCGTCGGCGTCATCGCCTGAGTCGACGATGGTCCAGACGTGTTCGACCGGCTGGTTGCGTACGTCATCGAACTGGAACAGGTCGCCAGACGGCTGCAGGTAGACGCCCCACACGTCCTTGAACTCGTCCTCGGAAATGAGCTCGTCTTGGTCATTCATGCCTTCTCTCCGCTTGGGCCTGCGTCGAAGCATAGCCTGGCGGGGCGGCGAAGCTGGTGAATTGGGAGCAGGCGGTGGCAACCGACATCAGTGTGGTCAAGAGACGGCGGCCGCAAAGCGAGCAAACAGGTCGCCCGGGATCGGATGAGCAAGGCGCCAGGTGATCGCCATGGGCCGCTCGCCCTCGTGGCTCACGTAACTCGCAGGTCCGAGAAGCCAAAACGCGCGATCGTCGGTGGTGAGGCGAGCGAAGGGCAGGATGGTGACGCCTTGGGCTTCGTGCCCACGATAGCGACGGCCAGTTTCGCTGTCGGCGCGCGTGTTGGACTGGCTTTCCCAATGCAGCAGAGACTCGCTGATAGCGTAGTCGCGGTATCGCGTAGTAGGCGAAAAGTGGCCGCTGGTTTTATCCAGCGTGAAGGCGAGCAAGTCGACCTTGGCGTCCGGAAGCCAGCGCACTCCTTCGCGCCACGTCGGTGTTTCAAGTGTGTTGCCGTCGCCGAACGCAGCAAGGATCTCGCGACGGGTGTAGCGGGCATGGACATACAACGGCACATCCGGAAACTGTTCCATGCCGGCGGGCACGTGCTCGATACGTTCGGCGAGGACATCCATCAGCTCGCCCAATTCCGCCAGCACCTGCGGGTGTTGCCACAGTTGTGATGCCACATCCTGCAAGGGCGCATTACCAAGCTGCAGGCTGTCGGTGAGTGTTGCCATCAGCATGTGGAATAGCCGGCGATCGGGCAGGTTGATCTGCGCAAGGTTCGGCGGCTCGGGTGATTGTGCAAGAGCGCGGTAGTGAGCAATGCGCGCCGGGTCGTCCACGTGCAGCAGGCGCCCGAGTGCGCGTCGCAGCACCGATTCGTCCGGGCCGGCAGACTCGGTCGGCAACCCACCCTCTTGGAGCAAGTCCGACCAACCGTGGTTGCCGGTATAGATGTCCTCCAGCGCTAGCCCAGATTCTTCAAGGAAACGCTTCAGCGTGATTTCGCCACCGCCTTCAGCCACACGTTGCAACTCGTTGGCTTTCGCGGGCCAAGTGTAAGGCAGGCTTTGGCGGATGTTCTCAAGGATGGTTTTGCTGGCAACGGCATCCAGCTCCATCTGGCAGCCGCTGGGCAGGAAGGGAAAGCCCGATTGAATCTGGTGTTCAACCTGCTTGCGCGTGCCGCCCAGCA
>JAGWRJ010000100.1 GCA_028869725.1 Alphaproteobacteria bacterium
ACGGCAAGAGCAGCCCGATGGGCGTCAAGTCCATCGCCACCTGGCTCAACGCCCACAACATCCGCACGCGAGACGGCGGACGCTGGGGCCTGGCGGCGGTGCATCTCGTTCTGACGCGCGAGACCTATATCGGCCGCCACCACTTCAACACGCGCGATCACAAGACCAGGGAGGCGAAGCCGGAATCCGAGCACGCCATCATGGACGTGCCGCCCATCGTGACCGAAACCGAGTTCAAGATGGTGCGGGAGAATTTGAAAGCGCGCAGCCCGCAATGGATGGCGCCGCGCGCCGTTGGCGGACCGACGTTGCTCACCGGCATTTGCTTCTGCGCCGCCTGCGGCGGGGCCATGACGCTCGGAACGGGAAAGGGCGGGCGCTATCGCTACTATACCTGTTCGACCAAACGGCGGATGGGCGAAACCGGCTGCCGCGGTCTGACCGTGCCGATGGACAAGCTCGACAAGGCTGTCGCCGACCATCTCGAAGGACGGTTGCTCGATCCGCAGCGGATGGCGCGCATGTTGAGCGACTTGCTTGACCGTCGTGAGGATTGGGTCGAACGGCGCTACGGCCACGTTACGGAACTGCGCCAGCGCGCGGCCGAAGCCGAAGCCAAGCTGAAGCGTCTCTATGAGGCCATCGAGAACGGCGTGGTCGATATGGCGGACTCGTCGCTCAGGGAGCGCGTTGCCGAGTTGACCGGCATCCGCGATCAGGCGATCGCCGACGCGGAGCGGGCGACGGCGGCGATCGAGAGACTTGGTCCGGCAGTCACGTCCAACAGCCTCAGAACCTTCGTCCTCGGCGCACGCCGCAAGCTGCGGAACGAAGATGGAACCTATCGGCGGGACCATTTGCGGGCCTTGGCCCAGCGCGTCGAGGTCGTCGATCGCAGCGAGATTCGCATCATGGGGTCCAAGACCGAGCTTTTGCGGACTCTCGTCGCTGCTGCGAGCGTAGATTCGGCTCCTTTCGGAGTTCCGAGTTTTGTACCGAAGTGGCGCACCCGACAGGATTCGAACCTGTGACCTCTGCCTTCGGAGGGCAGCACTCTATCCAGCTGAGCTACGGGTGCGCGGCGGCCAAGCTATAGCGGAGCCCGGACCGCCCCGCAAACCCTTTGGCCGCCGGCCCGACTAGCCGGCCAGAGACTTCATCAGCCGATAGGTGAGCTCCACCGTCTGATAGAAGGTGCTTGCCCGCATCCGCTCATTACGGCCGTGCATGCGCAGGTCATGGAGATCGTTCCAGCCACCGCCGATCCCGTAGCTTGGAATTCCGGCTTTTCGGGTAAAGATGGAGTCGCTGGCCCCAGCTGCCATTTCCGGCACCACCGGCACGCCTGGCCACATGCTGTGGACCACGGATGCAACCTTCTCAAGAAGCGCGGGCCTCGGCGGCGATTCTGGTGCCGTCGTGACGTCCGTCAAGCTCGTAAAGTGGAGCTTGGGATCCGCCATTACGGTCTTGAGCGCCGCCTCGGTTTCGGCCGGGGTTTCGTCGGGCATTACACGACACTGGATAGTCGCCGTTGCCCGACTGGGCAGGGCGTTTTCCTGCACACCAGCCTTGAGCATCGTTGCCACGCAAGTCGTGTGTAAAATCGCGTTAAAGGCTGGATCCTTGGCCAGTCGCTGTGCAGCAGCAATGTCCACCTCAGTCTCGCGCGACAGGGCCAGCATATCAGTGCGCCGCTGTCCTGAGGCCTCCTGCGCCATGCGTGCAAAATAAAGCCGCGTTGTGGTATTGGTTTTAAAGGGGAAGCTGTATCGCGACAGCTTCGTCAGATCGCCGGCAAGCTCGTAAATCGCATTATCGGGACGAGGTTCAGAACTGTGGCCACCGCGATTGGTCACGGTGGCGTCATAGGTCACATAGATCTTCTGAACGGTTTCGATACCGAAGGCAATGCGTTTGCCATCCAGTATTTCGCCGCTGCCTCCATCCGGATTGATGATGAGGCCAGCGTCGATCAGCTTGGGGTCGTGGGTCAGAAGGTATTCAGGGCCATCCTGGTCCTGGCCCACCTCTTCGTCGGCGGTAAAGGCGGCAATGATGTCGCGTTCTGGAACGTAATGCTCCTGATGAAGACGGATCATGCTGGCAGCCATCGCCGCATCCTCGTCCTTCATGTCCGAGGTGCCACGCCCGTAGAACCAGCCATTTTTCCCGGTAAACTTGAAGGGTGGGACGCTCCAGTCGTCGGCTTTGGCGTCCACGACATCCATATGGCCCATCCACATCACCGGCTTGTAAGCCGGATCTCCATGATGGCGGCCCTTGATGCGTACTATGACATTGACCTGATTTGGGTGGGCGGCCTCGGGCACCACCACTATGTCACGATCGCTAAACCCTCCTGCCTTAAGATATTTGACAATGATCTTCGCGACCTGGGCCGTTCCGATGTCGTGCACCGAACGCACCTCGACGATATCCCGGAACAGGTCATGCGCGAGGCGAGCATTGGCCGGTGGCGGTGTTAGCACTTCACCTTGAGCTCCGGTGGCCAACAGGAGCGCACAGGATGCGGCGCCAAGAAGATATAACGGATTTCTCATAAGTCCCCCGATCGTTACGCCCGTGAGCCTAGATTGAGATCGCACGTCACACAATCACAGCGCAGCAAGAGCCCTAGCGACGACGGCCTGGCCATGTGCCCACACCATTGCCTTCCAATCTTCGCGATCAGGATAGAACGCATCACGGATCTGTCGCTTTATGTCCGCGCCGTGAGGGTAGTCAGCAGGAGCATGACAGCAGAGCCAGTTATCCTTGCGCAAAGCCTCGAACACAGCAGCTACGGGCTCCGTCCCGACCTCCAGCGCTACAAAGGTCAGGCTGCGTGTTCCCATCCAGGCAGCCATCGCACTATCGATCGTGCCATGCAGATGGGCCGACAGTGACTGCCCATCGGCTGTGGAGAGTACGCTCGTTCCCCAGATGCGTCGCGCCCGATCAAAGGCAGCAGAGCCGGATTGTGCTTCGGTGATTATCTCTGCAGCACCGTACTCGCCCAGGCCGGTATGAAAGTCGATGACAATCAGCCGCTCGACATCCTTGAGTTCTTCGTCGAGTACGTCCTTCAGCATGCGTAGCGACCAGGACAGTTTCGCCCCGCCATAGTAGATACCGTCGGGATGGCGATACTGACCGCGCGATAGGGCAGCCTGAAGCGTAAAGCTGCCATGTTTGGCGCCAAACGCTGCTAGTACCCTGTTCGCCGCTGCAAACGCGTCGGGCGAAATATCCCTAGGGGCCGCAGCGTCCGCCAGAAGATCATAGTCTTGATTGGCCGGCGGCTGAGTGTGGTCGACAAAATTGCGATTGATATCGGCATTGTCTTCGTTCACGCGTCGGTCAAAGGAAAATCCGTAAGGGTTGAGCGCGTGCAGCAGGACCAGCTTGCTGCCAGCCGGGACGCGCGCCGCAAGACCCTCACGCAGAAGGGTCGTCTGGATACCGGAACCGAAATATCCCTCCACGCCGTGGGTGCCCGAGATCAGAAGCAGTGCCGATCTGGCATCACGACGTCCAGCCCAGGCCGTGTCGAGAAACAGCGGGGCGCCATCATGGCCCTTGATACCAGGTAGCAGGCGGCTGGTTACACCGAGTTCTGCCGCTTCAGCGGCGGCAATGAAGGCCGTGCGCGCTGCGCGATAGTGATCGGGGAAGAACAGGGTCGAGGTCACGGGCGGCTGAGGCGGCGAACGAGATCGTCAAGTTGTTCGAGCGTCTTATAGGTGATGCTCAGATGTCCTCCGGCCCTGCCGTGATCGGCAATATCGACCTTGAGCCCCAGCGCATTCGTGAGGCTGTGCTCCAGTGCCCTGGTGTCTGGATCCTTCTCGGGCCGATGATGACCTTTACGCCCTGAGGTGCGCTTCTCGGCCTGGCGTACATTGAGTCCGGCTTCGACAATCTGGTGGGCGAGAGCTTCGGCGTCCGGCCGTCCAACCAGGGTGCGGGCATGACCGGCTGTGAGCTTACCCTCCCGCACAAGAGTTTTGACTGCGTCGGGCAATTTGAGCAGACGCAGGGTGTTGGCGACATGGCTCCGGCTTTTGCCTACCTCGGTCGCGAGTTTTTCCTGTGTGTAGCCGAAGCGATCGATCAGCTCTTCGTAGGCGGCCGCCTCTTCGATCGCATTGAGATCGGAACGCTGTACGTTTTCGATGATCGCAAGTTCGAGCGATTCAGAGTCGCTCAGCTCGCGTACAACGACTGGTACCTCATGCAGTTTGGCGAGTTGTGCTGCACGCCAGCGCCGCTCCCCGGCAACGATCTCGTACTGGCCGGCCTCGTCAGGAACGGGCCGAACGAGAATGGGTAGCAGAACGCCTTTTTCCCGGATCGAGTTCGAAAGATCTTGGAGATCTTCTTCCTGAAAGGTCTTGCGCGGCTGAAAACGGTTCGGCCGCAGGAAGGCAACAGGCAGAGTGCGCAATGCCTTCGCGCTGCGCGCATCCGCTGCAGGCGCCGAGCCGATCAGGGAGGACAGGCCGCGACCAAGTCCGCGTGCACGGTCATCGGCCATCATGCTGCGTAACTCGCCCGTTCGCGTTTGATCATCTCGCCGGCCAGCTTGATGTAGGCCTGACTTCCGGGGCAGCGCAAATCATAAACCAACGCAGGCAGTCCATGGCTCGGCGCTTCGGAAATTCGTACATTGCGTGGAATCATGGTGTCATAGACCTTTTCGCCCATATGGGCGCGCACGTCCTCGGCCACCTGCACGGCAAGCCGGTTGCGTTTGTCGAACATGGTGAGAATGATTCCCTGGATTTCCAAATGCGGGTTCAGATTGGCCCGAACCAGATCGATGGTTTTGAGAAGCTGGGAAAGACCTTCAAGGGCAAAAAACTCGCATTGCAGGGGCACCACGACCGCATCAGCGGCCGCCATCGCATTGACGGTCAGCAGCGTCAAAGAGGGTGGGCAATCAATCAAGACATAGGTAAACTTTTCGACATGATCTGGTAATGATCGCATGGCCTCACGCAGGACGTAGTTGCGGTCGGCGCGATCGACGAGTTCGAGCTCGGCCCCTGACAGGTCCACCGTTGACGGAACCAGCCAGAGATTTGGAATTCTGGTCGGCATGACCGCCCCGGCGAGGCTGGTTTCACCGATCAGCACATCATAGATGGTGCGTGAGCGCTCGTGAGCGGCAATGCCAAGCCCGGTCGACGCGTTGCCTTGCGGATCGATGTCGATAATCAGCGTCGACTGGCCTATCGCGGCCAGGGCCGTACCAAGGTTGATGGCGGTCGTCGTCTTGCCTACGCCGCCCTTCTGGTTGGCGACCACAAGCACACGGGGCCTTTTTCCGGGCGCCTCAGCGGGCCGGGCGGCGCCTTTCGGTACCGGCATGGCGGATCTCCCGGATCATGAAAATCGTAGCGGACGGCGCAGTCTGGCTTGATCGGCGCTCAACCCGCATAGTCCAGCATTCGGCCGCAGCGGTCAATTCGGCTTCTGCCGTTTGACCCTTGAGAA